>CAYQTM010000093.1:0-6640 GCA_964420355.1 uncultured Opitutales bacterium | reverse complement strand
GTGGGGGTGGGATTTGCGGATAAGTTGTTAGGGGATGGGCCTTTCTTTTTGGGCGCCTCGCGGTAAGTTAGGGCTATGCGATGGTTTCCGATCTGGGGTTTGATGCTCTTGCCACTATTTTGGGGGGCAATCGGCCTCGGTGCGCAGGAGGTTCAGGTGGCCAGCGGGTTTCAGCCCGCGGCGATGGTCGAGGGGCAGCAGGGGCGCTACATCGTGCAGGTGCAGGTCAGTCAGGAGGGCTCCGGTTCGTTGGCGGTTCCGCAGGTTTCGACGCCCGATCCTGAGGTGCCGGCGGGTTTGGTGCTGGAATATGGCGGGCCACGGCGGTCGCAGCCCACCAGCATCATAAATGGCCGCGCCGAGCGTTCGATTACTTTTTCACACATTTTCTCGGCTCGGGCAAGCGAAGCGGGCGTTTTTCGCATTCCCGCCTATGAGATTAGCGTCGACGGCCAGCCCTACACGGTGCCCGAGGCGGCACTGCGGGTGGGCGCGGCATCGGAAGAGGATTTTCCGCTCATTTCGGCGCAGTTGCTTCTGCCCTATGACAAAGTTTATGTGGGGCAGGCGCTCAAGGCGAATTTTCAGATCGTAGCCAGCGACTCGATTCGGCAGCTCCAGCCCAATTCGCTCGAAAAGTCGGGCGAAGCCTTTTCGGAGGTGCAGCGCGCGCCGCGCATGATGACCTCGCGCACCGAGCGCGATGGCGAAAACTTTGGCATCTACTCGCTGCCAATCAGCCTGACGCCCATCATGTCGGGCACCCACGAGCTGAGCTACAGCGTCGATGTGCAGGCGCTGTTTCCGGCTCCCGGTGCCGGGCGGGTGCCGGGCGACGATATTTTCGGGAGTTTTGGGTTTCGCAATACGCCGGGACTGGACTGGCGGCGGCTGCGACTCGAAACCGAGACCAAAACCATCGAGGTGCGCCCGCTGCCCGAGGACGGCCAGCCCGCCGACTACAGCGGCGCGATCGGCGAGTTCATCCTCAAGGCGATGCCAGCCAGCAATCAGGCGACGGTGGGCGATCCGTTGGTGCTGCGGCTTGAGGTCACTGGTAGCGGCAACTTCGACCGCATCGTCGCGCCGGAGCTGGATCTGGGCTCGGCTTGGAGCGCTTACGATCCGGAGATTAACTTCAGCGGAGCCGACAGCCTGGGCTACTCGGGCACACTGCGGATGGATTATCCGCTCGTGCCGCGCCGTGCTGAGGCCGAGGCGATTCCGCCGGTTGCGTTCAACTTTTTCGACCCCGTGCGCGGGGAATATGTCACGCTCGAGACCGCGCCAATTCCCATGGATGTCGCTCCGGCAGCCGATGGGGCGGCAGCGGCTGAGACCGAGGATTTCCGCGCGAGCACAGGCGATGAGGCCACGGAAGCGCCGCCCGAGGAGCCGCGCGAGTGGTTCGTGATCGAAACCGAGGAGGGCAGCCGCCTGAGCGACCTGCGCCCGGCCTTTGCCCATGGGTGGTTTTGGGCGGCGCAGGGCGTGCCCGCGCTGGCGCTGGCGTTGCTCGGTCTGGTGAGCTGGCGGCGACGCTACCTCGATGCGCACCCCGAGGCGCGCCTGCGGATCGAGGCGCGGCAGGGACTCAAGGAGGTCATGGCGCAGGCCGAGGCCACCGCGCAGGCCGGCGATGCCCGCGCCTTTGGCCGCGCCGCGAGCGCCGCCATCCGTCTGGCCTGGGCGCAGCGCAGTGGCAAGCCCGCTCAGGCGCTGGCCGACCTCGACTTGCTCGCCGAAATCCGCCACCACGCGCCCGCCCATGAGTCCGCCGCCCGCGCCATGCTCACCGAACTCGAAGCCCTGCGCTACCGCCCGGAGACCGAGGCGAATCTCCCCGATCTCCAGCAGCAACTCCGCTCGCTCACGGCTGATTTGACCAGTGCCTGACCGGCTCAGGCCATTTCGTAGCCCTGCAACTGGCGCTGCACCCGCGCCCGATTCAGCTCGATGAAGCGCGGGCTGCCATTGTCGTAGGGCAGCTCGACCTCGCCCTGAATCAGCGGCAGGCAATACTTGTAAAACTGGAAGGTCATGCTGAAGCCGTCCTCGTTGATCCAGTTCTCGGGCACCGATTTGATCTTCTGCGCCAGCTCGGCGAGATCGGCCAGGCCGGTTTCGCAAGTGTAGCTGTCGCCATCGCCGCGAATCAGCGTGATCATCTTGCCGGACTTGCCCTCGACCGCCGCCCGCACCGCCGCACTGCCGGCGCGAAAAGCCTCCTCGTTGTCGGCCTGCGAAGCGCAGTGCACCGCCGCCCGCGAAGCCGACCCGAGCCGCACGCAGGAGGCATTCAAGTTCATCTGCTCCTCGGTCAGGTGGCGCAGCAACTCGCCAGCGCTGCCGATCAACGGGCGCCCGAGCGTCTCGGTGATCGAGCCCTCGGTCAGGTAGTTCCCGTCGAGGTCGCGCAGACCCTCGCTCAGCGCCACGATGCAGAAGCGCTCCTTTTTGAGCACATAATCGATGTCTGCAAAGAGCTTTTCGACCGAAAACGGTACCTCGGGCAGATAAACCAGATGCGGCGGATCGTCCATGATGCGCTCGCGGCTCTTGGCCATCGTCGCGCCCGCCGTCAGCCAGCCACCCGCGCGCCCCGGCGTCTCGATAAAGGCCACGCTGTCGCGACGGCTCAGGCTCGCGAGGTCAGCTGACACCGCACGCACCGTGGTGCTCAGGTGCTTGATCGCGCTGCCAAAACCGGGGCAGTGGTCGGTGCCAGCAATCTCGTTGTCCATCGACTTCGGCACCACTACCACGCGCAGATCATACCCGCGCTCAACCGCCAGCTCGTGCAGACGCTGGGCACCGGCCAGGCACTCGTGGTCGCCAATCTCGAACAGGAAGCGGATGTCGTGCGCCCGCAATACCTGAAACATGCGCTCGAAATCCTGCTCGTGGCGCAGCGACATGCGCGAGCTGCCGAGGGCGGCGCCAGGGGTGTGACGCAGGCCGCGAATGTTCTGCTGCGACTCCTCCGCGAGGTCGATCAGCTCCTCGTTCAGCACGCCGGGCATCCCATTCAGGCCGCCATAAATCTCAACAATCTCAGGGTGATTCAGCGCCTCACTGACAATCCCCGAAATGCTGGCATTCCCCACCGCAGTGGGCATACCCGAGTGAACTACCAGACAATTTCCTTCAAAGTCCTCTGCCATAAATACCTTATTGGATTAAACCTATAAGTCCTACCCTCCCAGCCCGCCAGTGCAAGGAAAAGCGAGTCCCCAGCGCGAAAAACCTCCCAAACCCGCACCTCGCCCACAATTCCCGCCACCTGATTGCTGCTTGAAATGACAAAACCTTGCCATTTCCCCGCCGGAAGCTTGGTAGAGGCAGGATGCACGACTTGCTCAGCGGACTCTGGGCAAGACTTCGTCAGCGCCGCAACTTCCTCCTTTAACGCGGAGACGCAGAGGCGCGGAGGCGCAGAGAGAACTACGAATCTCACAAATCTCACGAATCCATGACTTTGAAATTTGCATGAACACTGAGTTTTTTTGACTGGATCGGAGTAAGCAGTGCGCAAGTCAACACTTCCCAAAACCGAATCCGTTTCCTGACAGTGGCTTTAAGATTCAAACCAAATCAAGCAGAGCTCAAAACTCCCTGCCGACATGATTCGCGCAGATTCGAGGGATTCGTAGTTGTTTTCCGCATGGCTCCGCATAAAAAGTAATTGGGCTGTGTCGTAATCAGTATTGAATGGCTAGAGGAGGATGCCTAACTCATTCAGGCTTCGGACACCATTTTGCTTGCCTTGTTAGACCGTGCCTGCGAAATTATCAGCATATTACGATGAAGAAATTTCTGGTCATAGGGATGCTCGCATTTGCTTTATTCATGGGATTTAGCGTCTATGAATCGATCCAAAAACAAGCATGCTTTGAAAGCGTCTCCATGCTTGCGAATGACGTGTATCGCTATTACGACATTCATAAACAATGGCCAACAACATTGAGTGAAATTGACACAGACCACCCTTTAGTATCTAAGAGTGGGCATCCGATAAGTTTAAAAAGCGACGGGAATGGTAGGTTAGAGCTACATTCTTCATGTCCTCATGAACCCGACACATCTGCACATGGACACATTATAGACATGGAAGGATATGAGAGGTGGAAGTCTAAAAACTGAGTCCATATAGAGACACGGTTCCCAAAAGAGGCGAGACCATGCATAGGCAAAAGCGCACAAAATTCATTCATGCGGGCAATTATGCGGCGGAGGTCGAGGTGGAGCTGATCGAAGAGCAAGCCGGGTGGTCGCCCTGCCTGAGTCTTGAAGATGCCTGCAAGCTCGACGAGGTTTATGCCGCGCTGAAACAGGGCGATGTGAAGAAGGCAGCGCAGTTCGGCAAAGTTTATGAGCTGCATCCGCTCGCGGTTTAGGCACAGGCTTCTCACTGAGATCAATAGAAGAGGTTGCGGTCGAGGCCTCGGTAGTGGATGGCTTCGAGGAGGTGGGCGTCGCTGAGGGCGTCGGATTCGGCGAGGTCGGCGATGGTGCGCGCTACCTTGAGGATGCGGTCGTAGGCGCGGGCGGAGAGTTTGAGCTCTTCCATCGCCCCTTGCAGGAGCTTGCCCTGACTCTCGGTCAGCGGACAGTGGCGGCGTAATTGCCGACCCGTCATCCGCGCATTGCAGTAATGGAGCGTGCCCGGCGCGGAGTCGGGGTCGTTGCGCAGCCGCTCCTGCTGGCGCGCCCGCGCCTGCTGCACTCGCTCGCGGATCGCGGCGCTGCTCTCGCCGTCTTTGCTGCTGCGCAGCTCGTCGAGGGTCAGCGCCGGAGCCTCCACGTGCAGGTCGATTCGGTCGAGCAGCGGCCCGCTGATTCGCGAGCGGTAGCGCTGGATCTGCGCCGGACTGTCCATCACCTCGCGCCCGCTGTTCTTGCCATAACCCGAGGGCGTCGGATTCATCGCCGCGATCAGCATAAACGACGAGGGCAGGGTCACCTTGCCCGCGCTCCGCGAGATGGTCACCTGTCCATCTTCCAGTGGCTGCCGCATCACCTCCAGAGTCGACCGCCGAAACTCCGGCAGCTCATCCAAAAACAGCACCCCATTGTGTGCCATCGATATCTCACCGGGCCCGGGAATCACCCCGCCACCCAGCAGCCCCACATCGCTGATCGTGTGGTGCGGCGCGCGAAACGGTCGCTGAAACACCCGGCTCCCCGGCTTGAGCGTCACACCCGCCGCACTCTGCACCCGCAGAATCTCCAGAAACTCCTCCAGGCTCGGCTCGGGCATGATGGTCGGTATCCGCTTGGCAATCATGCTCTTACCGCTTCCAGGCGGCCCGATCATCAGCAGATTGTGCGCCCCGGCCACCGCAATCTCTACCGCCCGCCGCAGCCCCGTCTGCCCCTTCACTTCCGCAAAATCCAGCACGCCCTCGGGCGACTCCGCCGGATCGGCCAGCCCACTCTGCGGATCGACCCGCTCCAGCTCGATCTCCCCCTCGATAAAGCGCGCCGCCTCGTCCAGACTCTTCACCGCATAGACGGGCACCGCCTCGATCAGCGCCGCCTCGCGCGCCGACTCCACCGGCAGCAGCAGCCCCGCCCGCCCGCTGTCCCGCGCCAGCACGGCCATCGACAGCGCCCCTTTCACGGGCCGCGTCGCCCCCGAAAGGCTCAGCTCGCCCGCGATCAGATACTGCGCCAGCCGCTCCTTGTCGAGCTGCCCCGTCGCCGCGAGAATCGACAGCGCGATCGGCAGGTCAAAACTCGGCCCCTCTTTGCGGATGTCACCGGGTGCGAGATTGATCGTCATCATGGTCTGCGGCATTCGCCAGCCCGAGTTGATAATCGCCGCCCACACTCGATTGCTGCTCTCCTTCACCGCCGCATCGGGCAGCCCCACCGTGCAAATCTTCACCTCGCCACCGGACTCCCCCGTATTGACCTCCACCTGCACCGGCAGGGCGTCGATCCCGTGCAAGGCTCCCGAATGGCTAACTGCTAGCATGTTTACATGATCGCCCGTGCACCCACGCCCCGCAAGCACAAAAAACGCGCGCGCACCGTTTTTATTCCCGCCTCCGGGGTTGCTCTGCGCACGCCTTTTTCGTAGCCTGTTCAAAACCCCTAATAGCACTATGGAATATCGGAAACTTGGCGAGTCAGACGTAAAAGTGAGTGAAATCAGCCTCGGCTGCTGGACAATGGGCGGCCTCAACTGGGTCGAGGGCAGCCCCAATGGCTGGGCGAACGTCGACGAGGAGGAGATTGTCGCGGCGGTCAAGCTGGCGGTCGATCAGGGCGTCAACCACTTCGACAATGCCGATGTTTACGGCAACGGGCGCGCCGAGCGCATGCTCGCGCGGGTGCTCAAAAAGCTTGGGCTGAAGAGCGAGGATTTCGTCATCGCGACCAAGGTCGGGCACTTCCCCGGCACGGCGGCGCACGCCTACGAACCGCAGCACATTCGCCACCAGTGCGAGCAGTCGCTGATCAATCTCAAGCGCGATTACATCGACATTTACTACTTCCACCACGGGCGCTTTGGCGAAAACGGCGAGCGGCTCGACGATGCGGTGGCGGCGATGAATGCGCTGGTCGATGCCGGCAAGGTGCGCCTCAAGGGGCAGTCGGCCTACAGCGATGCCGACTTCGAGCGCGCTGTCCC
>CAYQTM010000092.1:0-6693 GCA_964420355.1 uncultured Opitutales bacterium | reverse complement strand
CTACGACGGCCTCAGCATCGCCTGGGCCGTGATCGAACACCTTCACAAGTCGCAAGTCGCAAGTCACAAGTCACAAGTGAGCACAGGCGAGGGTGGGGCGGTTGAGGCCGGGGCGCGGACGCTGTTTGCCACGCATTATCATGAGCTGACCCAGCTTGCGCAGACTTTGCCCCGGCTGCGCAATTACGCGGTGGCGGTCAAGGAGTGGAACGACCAGATCATTTTCGTGCGGCAGGTGGTGCCGGGTGCGGCTGACCGCTCTTATGGCATTCAGGTCGCGCGGCTGGCTGGCCTGCCCGACAGCGTCATCGCCCGCGCCAAAACGCTCCTCGAACGCCTTGAATCCGACTCCTCCGCCCAAAACCTCCTCCGCAAGCGCCTCTCCAAGCAAAACCGGGGCGAATCTGTCGATCAGGAAAACGCCCAACTCGAGCTTTTTTAGAGTGACGGATTCTCAACTTGCATCGGTTTTAAGAAAATTTGCGCGATGCGGGCGGCTTTGGCGTTGACCTTGGGTCAAAAGCGCGCTTTTATCTCACGTTTTTCTGTAAGAGCCATGAAGAAAGTTTGTGCAATCACCGGCAAGAAAGCCCGCGTCGGCGGGAAAATCATTTACAAGGGCCAGTCCAAGAAGAGTGGCGGCATTGGCTTGCAGCGCGTGAAGTGCAACAAGCGGGTGTTCCGTCCCAACTTGCAGCGGGTGCGCGCGGTGCAGCCGGATGGCTCGGTCAAGCGCATCTGGGTCTCGGCCAAGGCGCTGAAGGCTGGCAAGGTGCAGAAGCCCTGAGCGGACGCTGGCTTGCTGGGTTTCTGAGTTGTCAGGCGCTCTCTGGGGCGTCAATCTACAGCTATGTCTAGTGGCAAACAGGCGACATGGGGCGGGCGTTTTTCCGAGCCGCCAGCGGAGCTGATGCAGCGCTTTGGCGAGTCGGTGTCCTTTGATGCGCGGCTGGCGCTCTTCGATATTCGGGCGAGCCAGGCGCACGCCAGTATGCTCTGCCATGTCGGGTTGATCGACACCGCTGAGCGCGATGCGATTTGCGCGGGGCTGGATGCGATCGGCGGCGAGGTGCTGGAGGGTAAGTTTTCCTGGGATACGGCGCTGGAGGATGTTCACATGAACATCGAGCAGGCGCTGACCCAGCGCTGTCCGGCGGCGGCCAAGCTGCATACGGCGCGCAGCCGCAACGACCAGATTGCGACCGACATGCGGCTCTACATTCGGGCGGCCTGCGAGGAATTGCACGGGGTGGTGCGCGAGCTGATGCGTGTGCTGGTCGGGCGTGCCGAGGCTACCCGCGCGGTGCTGATCCCCGGTTATACGCATTTGCAGCGGGCGCAGCCGGTGTCGATGGCGCACCATTTTTTGGCTTATGTCGAGATGCTGGAGCGGGATCGCCAGCGGTTTCGGGCGGTGCGGCAGAGGGCGAATGTCTGCCCGTTAGGCTCGGGCGCGCTGGCGGGGTCGACCCTGCCGATCGACCGGGCTTTCACCGCGCGGCAGTTGGGGTTTGTCGATGGAAATGGCGAGCCGCGCATCACCCAGAATGGGCTGGATGCGGTGGCCGACCGCGATTACCTGATCGATTTTCTCAGCGCCTGCGCCACCTGCGCCACCCACCTGTCGCGGCTGGCCGAGGATTTGATCCTCTGGAATAGCAGCGAGTTTGGCTTTGTTCGCCTGCCGGACGCCTTCACGACTGGGTCGAGCCTGATGCCGCAGAAAAAGAACCCGGATTCGCTGGAGCTGATTCGCGGGAAAGCCGCGCGGATTCAGGCGCATCTGCCGATGCTACTGACGCTCTGCAAGGGGCTGCCGCTGACCTATAATCGCGATTTGCAGGAGGACAAGCCGCCGGTTTTCGATGCGCACGATCAGCTTGTGCAGTGCCTGAAAGTGGCGGCGGGCACGCTGGCCGGTGCCGAGGCGCGCCCCGAGCGCTGTGCTCAGGCGGTGGCCGACCCGCTGCTGCTGGCGACCGATCTGGCGGACTATCTGGTCGAGAAGGGCGTGCCCTTCCGCGAGGCGCACCATGCGGTGGGCGCGCTGGTGGCCGAGGCGGAAAAGGCGCAGGTGCCGCTCGATCAGTTGAGCCTCGAAACCGCCCAGCGGGTGCATTCGGCGATCGGGAAGGACTGGACGGAGGTTTTTGACCTTGAGCGCGCCATGCGGCGTCGTGAGCGACCGGGGATGCCCGGGCCGAAGCAGGTGGCCGAGCGGATCGACTACTGGCGCGGCGAGCTGGGCGAGGGCTGAGTTTTGAAGCGCTCCAGCGTGCGCATGAGCGTTTTTTTGGTCTTGGTCTCCGGCCAGACGAAGCGCTGCGTTGGCTCGCCCGGCAATTCCACGGCCTCCAGCCAGAGCAGCGGCAGACGGGGCAGGGGAGGGGACGCGCCCGCTTCATGTATATAGAGCGGCTCGCCCGGCAGATGCAGGCCGCACTCCATCGCATGCAGTCGGACTTGATGGGGTCGCGGGTAGCGGCTGCACGCCTGCCAAAGGGCAAAACGCCCGAAGTTTTCGAGGCTCTTAAAATCGGTGTGGCTGCGCTTGCCGGTGGTGTGCGAGACCAGCATTTGCGGCTCCTGACGGTGCTGGGCGATGGGCAGATCGCAGGCGATGGCCTCACTTTTGCCGCCGGTTGCCAGAAAACGAAATTCGAAATTCAGCATTTCCGAACCAGCGAGATTGCGCCACTTTTCGCGCGCGGACGCATCGGTGGCATAGACCGCCAGACCAGCGCACTCGGGTTCGCTATGGATGAGCGCGGCGGGGCGCTCCAGCTTCAGCTCGGGAAAGACCGTGCGACCGTTGGCCAACTGGGCGCGCATGGCCGCGTCGAGGCAGGGCACCCCCGGCCAGAAAGGATGCGCGCTGGCGGCGACACCGGTGGGCTTCTCGATCAATAGCAAGCCATCGCTCTCCCAGGCCGCCAGACGCTGTGGCGGCTCGCCCAGCAATCCCGGCGGGAAAGTCAGTTGCAACGGCTTAAACCCATTCACCGCTTCCACACTTACCTGCGTGTGATGTTTTGCTCGGCAGCGGACATCGCAGCCGAGGTATCCATGTGCTCCATCAACTCCTGATGCAATAGGCGTAATTCCTTCTTCGCTGCTTCTGCGTAGCTCGGCAGTTGCTCGCTTTCGAGGTCGTTCAGACCGGCTCCCAGCATCCCTTTCAGCCGAAACTCCATGCTGCTGAGGATCAGATTGCGCTGTTGGGACGAAAGGTTGGGACGCGCCAACTGCTCGCGGAAATTATCAGCCAGGCTGTCCAGTTCCTCGTTTTCCTTCCAGCTAAAAGGTGCCATGCGGCTGAACTGCGACTGCATTCCGGTGAACTGCCCGGCCTGCACGATGCTGCGGTAAGTCTCGAAGAGCGATTTGTGCGCTTCCTGAAGTTTCTCAAAGGAGTAGCCCTCCCAGTTGCGCTCATTGTCGAGCCGGATGCCGTAAAATTCCCCCTGGGTCGGCATCCCACGCAAGACCGGGCGAACCAGCATGCTCGCCAGATTCAACTCCTGCCCCTCGGTCGGGGTGTAGGCCAATCCCAATACCTTGCCTGTATCGGGATCCAAAACCGGAAAGCCCGACTCGCGCACAGAGACTGCCATGCCGACCTCAAAGCGCGCCTCAAAAACCTGCGGGATGTAAGCTTTAATGCTGCGGAATTGTCCATTGCGCGCGTTTTGATACTGCAGAAACGCAAACTTTTCTCCCATGCCCTCGACCGTCTCTGAATCCGCAAACTCGAGCACGTCCGTCATCATATTGATCTCGGGCGCCGTCAGAATCGCCACATCGCGCTCGCGCGACCAGGCCACACCCGCAGGCCGAAAAAGAGTGTCATCAGGCATTTGGATGGTAATATCTTGCGCAAACTCGACCATATCGCGGGTCGTCACGACAAACTTTCTGCCGTTGATCGAAGCGGCAAACCCAAGCCCCTCGACCTCCGCATCCGCGAGAATCTTGGTCACCTTGACCATCGCGTGCTTGGCCTGCGACGAGAGATCTTCCAAACGGCTGTCGTCGTAGGGATACTGCTGAAAAACCGCGGGGTTGACGTAGGCAGCTTGAAGGCCGGAAGCCAGCAAGCCCAAGCTTAGCAAAATGAAAAAAGGAAAACGCATGTTGGGGGATTACAGATCGACGCTAACTTCGTTGGCACGATCAAAACCAGTTTCGATTTCATAGGCAAGCAAAGCTTCTGGAACGGAATCAAGCGAAGCCTGCTTGATAACGATCTTTGCCGGGGCGCTCTCTGACTGGGGGCGCTTCACATCTGCCTCCAGCAACCGCGCAATGCGGAAAGCCGCGCCCACCTGCGCGCTGTTGCCGAAGGGCACCTCGATCATGTTGGCATAGATCGCCATCTGTCGCTCTTGTTGCCAGCCGTTTTCTCGTGAGTAAACCATACGCGTCACGAGTCGCACTGGCTGAGCCTGCTCGCGGTGGCGCAGCAACCGCACCACCTGAACGCGGCGAAAATCTCCAACAGTGGGGTCGATGCGCGTTTCGAACACCTCGGCGTCGAGGAAATGACCCGCGAGATCGCTGCGGTCAGCCACCTCGTAGGCGGGGACGTCAGCGGCGGTCAGCGGCGGCGGTGCGGCGGGTTTGGGCGCGGCCAGGCTCGACAGGGCTGCTGTGGCTACCTCGCGCGGCTCAGCGGATGTGGCCGGCTCAGGCTGGCTGACATCGGCCTCGGGAGCGGGTGCAGGCGCGGCGGCGACTGGCTCGGACGCCTGCTGGCTATACCAGTAGAGCGCGCCCAGACCACCGAGCGCCAAAATCAGGACGAAGAAAGAGATGAGAATTTTCATGGAAGGCAGCGGATTGACGATTGCGGATATTGCCCGAGTTGAAAGCAGACTGCAACCCAGTTCGTTAGGTTGGACAAAATTTTAACAATATTGAAACCTGTGGCTTGCATATGCGGCGTTTCTGGCGATTCCTTTAACTATCCTGTCACCTGTTGTTTAAAAAATGATCGCCGAGCAAAAGAAAGGGCGCGCTGTCGTCATCGGAAGTGGTTTTGGCGGGCTTGCTGCCGCCATTCGCACTCGCGCCAAGGGCTACGAAACCCTGCTTCTGGAGCAGCGGGACAAGCCGGGAGGGCGCGCTTATGTCTATGAGGATCAGGGTTTTACCTATGATGCCGGGCCGACTATCGTCACTGTGCCCTTTGTGCTCGACGAGCTGGCCGAGGTGGCGGGTAAGCGCTTGGCCGATTACGTCGATCTGGTGCCGTGCGACCCTTTTTACCGCATCTATTTTAATGATGGGCGGGTGTTCGATTATCGCGGCGATCAGGAGTCATTAGAAAAAGAAATAGCCAAGTTCAATCCTGCTGATGTCGAGGGCTACCGCCGCTTTCAGACCTACAGCCGCCGGGTGTTCGACCGCGCCTTCACCGACCTCGCTGGGCATAGTTTTCACAGTGTTTGGGAAATGGCGAAAGTCGCGCCCGACCTCATCCGCCTGCGCGCCGAGCAGAGCGTGTTCAAGCGGGTCGGCCAGTTTATAAAAGATCCGGCGCTGCGCCAGGTCTTCACCTTCGAGCCACTGCTGATCGGCGGCAATCCCCTGCGCTCCTCGTCGATCTACTCGATGATCCACTACCTCGAAAAAACCTGGGGCGTGCATTTTGCGATGGGCGGCACCGGGGCGCTGGTGCGCGGGCTGGTGCGGCTCTTCGAGGACATTGGCGGCGAGCTGCGGCTCAACAGCCGCGTGGAGGAGATCGAGGTCGAACGTGGGGCGGTCAGCGCGGTGCGGGTCGGCGACGAGCGCATTCCTTGCGACCTCGTCATTAGCAATGGCGACGTGGCCAACACCTATCGCAAGCTCATCAAGCCCCAGCACCGCCGCAAGTGGACGGATCGCCGCCTCGAGCGGATGCGCTATGCCATGTCCTTGTTTGTCATCTACTTCGGCACAGATCGCACCTATCCGCACCTGCCGCATCACAGCATTGTGCTCGGGTCGCGCTACGAGGAGCTGCTGGGCGACATCTTCGACCGCCGCATCGTCGCCGAGGACTTTTCGCTCTACCTCCACGCGCCCACCCGCACCGATCCCTCGCTCGCGCCGCCCGGCTGCGAGTGCTTTTACGTCCTCAGCCCCGTCCCCAACCTCGCCGGCGGGCAGGACTGGGACACGATCAAGGAGGAGTATGCCGACCGCATTCTCGCCTCGCTCGAAAAGGAGCACCTCGTGCCGGACCTGCGCAAGCACCTCGTGAGCAAGCGCATCTTCACGCCCAAGGACTTCGAGAACGAGCGCATCCTCGACGCCTACCAAGGCAGCGCCTTCCAGTTCGAGCCGATCCTCACGCAAAGCGCCTGGTTCCGCCCGCACAACCGCAGCGAGGACGTGAAAAACCTCTACTTCGTCGGTGCCGGCACCCACCCCGGCGCGGGCATGCCCGGCGTCATCTCCAGCGCCAAAGTCCTCGACAACTTTATCCATTAGGCTGTGTGCCGGGGCGCTATTTCGAGCCAGCATCTGGTGCCCCCTTGGGACTGGCGCGCCTTAAGGGTCGCCGCTACCCATTGCACAATCGCGGCCTAAATCTTTGACCTTTGACCTTTAACCTTTGAACTTCCTACGCCCGCCCGAGGTAGCGCTTATCGTCGGTCGAGACCTTGATGATCTCGCCCTCTTTAATGAAGAGGGGCACCTGCACGA
>CAYQTM010000091.1:0-6780 GCA_964420355.1 uncultured Opitutales bacterium | reverse complement strand
GGGAAACCTTCTGGCAAAATTAACAATCTTTACCCCGCACTTTTAATCACACCCCACTGGCAAATTGCTGCGGTGAAGGCTTGCGCCGGAGACGGGTGGTTGGTATGCAGGCGTTTGCTTTGTTGAACCACCTGAATCCTGCGTTCCATGCCTGAAGATATTTACCCGGAGTTTGCCCGGATGCTCAATCGCGAGGCGAAGGAGCGGCTGCTGCGTCAGCAGGGGCTGGTGGTGTGGCTGTATGGCTTGTCCGGGTCGGGCAAGAGCACACTGGCCAATGCGCTGGAGCGGCGGCTGCATGAGGAGGGGTTTCTCACCCAGATTTTGGATGGGGATAACATCCGCAGTGGCTTGAACAGCGACCTCGGGTTTTCCGATGCCGACCGCGACGAGAATATCCGGCGGATCGCCGAGGTGGCCAAGCTCTTCCTCAATAATGGCACGGTGACGCTGACCTCCTTTATCACGCCGCACCGGGCGTTTCGGCAGCGGGCGCGGGAGATCGTGGGTGCCGAGCGCTTTGTCGAGGTCTATGTCGAGGCGAGCTTCGAGACCTGTGCCGAGCGCGATGTGAAGGGGCTTTATAAAAAGGCGGCGGGCGGCGGCGTGGCCAATTTCACCGGCAAGGACAGCAGCTTTGAGCCGCCCGAGCCGGACGACGGTGCCCTGATTATAAATACGGAGCAAGCGCCGCTCGACAAATGCGTTAATACCCTATACAACACTCTTTTGCCCAAGATTCGGGCTGTATGACCTATTTCGACCGCCGTTCGGGCGGACGCACGCTATGCAATACGTTGTTCCACATTTAAAACACCTCGAAAGTGAAGCCATCTATGTGATGCGCGAAACTGCCGCGCAGTTCGAGCGCCCCGTGCTGATGTTCTCGGGCGGTAAGGACTCGATCGTGATGGTGCATCTGGCGGTTAAGGCCTTCTGGCCGGCGCGGATTCCGTTTCCGCTGCTGCATGTCGACACCGGGCACAATTTCGGCGAGACGATGGAGTTTCGGGATCGGCTGGTCGAGCAGAGCAAGGCGAAGCTGGTGGTGGCCAGCGTGCAAGAGGCGATCAACGACGGGCGGGTGGTCGAGGAGAAGGGGCAGGACGCCAATCGCAATCTGCTGCAAATCCGCACGCTGCTCGATGCGATCGAGGAGCACAAATACGACGCCGCGCTGGGTGGTGGGCGGCGCGACGAGGAAAAGGCGCGTGCCAAGGAGCGCTTCTTTTCGCACCGTGATGACTTTGGGCAGTGGGATCCCAAGAACCAGCGTCCCGAGCTGTGGAACATTTTTAACGGACGGAAGTTCAATGGCGAGCACTTTCGGGTTTTCCCGCTGTCGAATTGGACAGAGATGGATGTCTGGCAGTATATCAAGGCTGAGAATATCGAACTGCCGAGCCTCTACTTTGCGCACGAGCGCGAGTGCCTGATTCGTAATAATACGATTCTGGCAGTGAACGAGTTTGTGCAGCCGCGCGACGGCGAGGAAGTCATGAAGAAGATGATTCGCTTCCGCACAATGGGCGATGCCACCATCACTGGTGCCGTGGAATCAGAGGCCGACGACCTCGATAAAATCATTCAGGAAGTCGCCGCCGCCCGGGTCACCGAACGCGGCAACCGCGCCGATGACAAACGCTCCGAAACCGCTATGGAAGACCGCAAGAAGGAAGGCTACTTTTAAGCAATGCAAGTCTATCGCGATGATTCGTCTAATTGAAGAGATTTGCGAAGTGAAAGATTACGCACTGAAGCTTCGGTTTAACACAGGAGAGGTGCTAAAGATCGATCTTGAAGACCAACTCAATGAGTGGGCAAAGCCCGAAGGCAGCAAATATCGCGATTTGTTGAATCCCCAATATTTTGCCAAGGTAGAGATGGATAATGAAATGCAGTCAATTAAATGGAGCAATGGCATCGATCTATGCCCTGACGTGCTTTATTCACTCGCCAAGAAACCGCATTTTTCACAAGCAATATAACAACTATTCCCCTTTTATTATGAGCGTGAAAGAGCTTGCGATCGAGTCACTGGAACAACTTCCTGATAATGTAAATTGGAGCGATGTTCAGGAGCGCATCAATTTTATGGCCGGAATTCAAAAGGCATTGGGCGAAGTTGAAGCCGGGGAAGGCATTCCAATCGAAGAACTAGAAGCGGAGGTCAAGCAATGGTTTGCTCGATAGAATGGACGCCTTCCGCAAAGCAAGACCTACGGATGATAACAAACTTTATAAGCAACGCAAACCCAGCAGCAGCCGAGCGACTCGCATCCACTTTAATCAATGCAACCAGGCAGTTAAGCGACTTTCCCGAGAGTGGTCGAGTCGTGCCAGAATACGGAATAGATAGTTTACGTGAATTGCTCCTCAAGCGTTACCGAATTATATACGCCATTTTTCATAATGAGAACAAAATATCAATTCTCAGGGTCTGGCATGCAACTCGCGGGCATCCGATTATAGCATAAAATTTAAATCTTCTTTTGACTTTTTATCTCACGCCCGCTTCGCTCAAGACGCAAAGCCCAAAGATTTTGCTTGATGATATGTTATGGCGCTTTTTCTTCAGGTATGTTTTTTAGGTATTTTGTTATTGGGTTTGGTGCTATGTTATAGATTATATCGGAAAACTAGCAGTATTGGTTTTGTGCTAATTGGAATTTTCTTTTTATTAAGCTTTGTCGACAGACTGCCCCTTGAGTCACCCGGATCGCAGATTGTTTATTCAGAGCAGGAGGATTCGCCAACCACCACATTCACGCAACCCTTTACTATAACGCCTTTACCTGAATTTATTCTTTTATTGGGTCTTTTCTTTATCAACAAAAAGCTTAGCACAGGCTTTGCAAACCAAGCTTAACTTTTCGAATACAGCAAGAGCTATAATTCCGCCGCCTCTTAGCGACTTTGCGTCTTGAGCGAAGCGGGCGTGACTCAATAAGGGGCAAACACCGAATCAACCTTATCTTCTTACTGAAGTTTTTCTGAATTTTGAATTTTGAATTTTGACTTTCTAAACTATGACAACTGAACTAGAGACCAGCGGCTATCTCGATATGGACTTGCTCCGCTTTACGACGGCGGGGAGTGTCGATGATGGGAAGAGTACTTTGATTGGGCGTCTATTGTTTGACACGAAGGCGATCTTTGAGGATCAGTTGGAGGCGCTGAATCGGTCGAGTCAGGCGACGGGTGGCGAGATCAATCTCGCGCTGCTGACCGATGGGCTGCGCTCGGAGCGCGAGCAGGGGATCACGATCGACGTGGCTTACCGCTATTTTGCGACCCCCAAGCGCAAGTTCATCATCGCCGACACGCCGGGGCACATCCAATACACCCGCAACATGGTGACCGGTGCCTCGACCGCCAATCTGGCGATCATTCTGGTCGACGCGCGCAAGGGTGTGGTCGAGCAGACCTGCCGCCATGCCTTCATCGCCGACCTGCTGCGCATTCAGCATATCGTGTTGTGCATCAACAAGATGGACTTGGTCGGCTACGCGGAAGAGGCCTACATGCGGATCGTCGCCGACTTCAAGCGCTTTGCCTCGCGGCTGGAGAACATCGTCGAAATCACGACCATCCCGATTAGTGCGCTGAAGGGTGATAACGTAGTCGAGCCTAGCGCGCACATGCCCTGGTATAGCGGCAGCAGCCTGCGCCATCATCTGGAAAACGTTTACATCGGCGCGGACGCCAACCACGTCGACGCGCGCTTTCCCGTGCAGCACGTGATCCGCCCCTACACCGACGAGTGGCACGACTTTCGCGGCTATGCGGGGCGCGTGGCCAGCGGCGTGTTCAAACCGGGCGACGAGGTGGTCGTGCTGCCCTCGGGCTTCAAGAGCAAGATCAAGGCGATCCACACGATGGACGGCGAGCTGGAGGAGGCCTTCGCGCCCCTGTCGGTCGCGATCACGCTGGAGGACGAGATCGACATCAGCCGAGGCGACATGCTGGCCAAACCGAATAACCAGCCCGAGGTCGGCCAGGACATCGAGGCGATGATCTGCTGGTTCTCCGAGCGTCCGCTGAACCCGCGCCAGAAGTTCATCGTCCGCCACACCACGCGCGAAGCGCAGGCGATGGTCAAGGAAGTCAATTACAAGGTCAACATCAACACCTTGCACAAGATCGAGGATGACCTCGAGTTCAAGCTGAACGACATCGGGCGGGTGCGCCTGCGCACCTCCACGCCGCTGCTCTTCGACTCTTACAAGAAGAATCGCGTGACCGGCAGCTTTGTGCTGATCGATCCCGGCACCAACGAGACGGTCGCCGCCGGGATGATCCGCTAACCCCCCGCGCGCTAACCCCAGCTTTTCCACCACAGCTATGGATCCGCGCCGACGCAGACGTTCCTCGCGCTCACGGTCGGGTCAGAGCCGCAGCGGCGGAGGCGCGCCATCGTCCGGCAACTCAGGCGGCTCTCGGCGGGGCGGTGGGTTGCGGCGTCGTGGGACGGCACCGCCCGCGCCCCTCTGGGATGCCAGCATGTCACAGCGCGACCGCGAGCCGCTGGAGCTGCGCGAAAAGCTGCTGCTGTGGGTTTCGGGCGTGCTGATTGTGTTTCTCGGCTGGTCGCTGGGCGGGCTGCGCGTCTGGGCACCGCCCGTGCATTGCGCGCTGGGGCTGCTGGCCTTGGCCACACAATTTCACCCCTTTGGCAAGTTCGCACGCGACCGCAACCGCGAGAACTGGGGTCGGCTGCGCGGGTTTGTGCCCTTCTGGCTGGGCGGCGCCTTCGTTCTCTACGTCCTTTTGCAGGCGCTCAACCCCGCCTGGCTGGTGCGGTCGACCGGCGAGAACGCCTGGATGCTGGCGGCGCAGACGCCCCTGCCCTTCCTGCCCACCAGCGTCGAAGCGCCCTACGCCGAGATGAACGCCTGGCGCATGCTGCTGACCTACGGCGGCGCCTGGCTCTGGCTCGCGGCGCTGGCTGCCGGGCTGCGTCCCCGACGCGCGGTGAGGCTCCTCGGTTGGGTGAGTCTGGCGAGCGCGGCGCTGATGGCTGGGGTCGGCTTTGCGATCAAGCTGAGCGGCAGCGCCTACATCCTCGGGATGTTCGAAAGCGAAAACACCACCTTTTTCGGCACTTTTATCTACCGCAACCATGCCGCGCCCTTTCTGTATCTCAACATGGCCATCGCCCTCGGGCTGGCCTTCCTGCTGGTGCGCCGCGACGCCTCCAGCCTGAATCGCAGCAGCTTGGCGCTCGGTGCCTTCGGGCTGGCGCTGGTGTTTTTTATCGCGACCTTTGCCACGGGTTCGCGCGGCGGGATGACCATCGGCCTGCTGATCGCCTTCATCGCGCTGATGCTCGCCCCAGCGCTGGTTTCATCCGGCCTCAACTGGAAAACTGGCCTCTTTGGCACCGTGGTCATCGCGGGTTTTGTGGTGGCGATCTTTTATGCCATCGTCCCCGGCGTCGACTTGAACAATATCCAGAGCCGATGGGAAATCGTGGCCGAGGAGGGCGACCGCATCCGCGAAGAAGGCATCGAGAGCGCTCAGGATCACAACATCCGCATGCGCTACAACTACATGGTCGCCACCTCCGAGATGTTCGCCCAGCGACCGGTCACCGGCTGGGGTGCCGGCAGCTACCGCTGGGCTTTTCGCGAGATACAGCATCAATATCCACACCTTACCTACCGGGGCTATTGGGCGCGCAAGCTGCAATACTGGGGCGTCAACCACGCCCACACTGACTGGCTGCAATTCCCCGCCGAATACGGGCTAATCGGCGCTTCGCTCGCCCTTGCGGCGCTGCTGGCGCTCATTGCTTACGCGTTGGGCGGCGGGCTGCCGAGCTTTGTCTTGCTTCTCGGTGGGCTAGGGGTTATCCTTCATGCCTCCTTTGAGTTTGTTCTCCAAAATCCCTCCGTTCTCTACCTCACCCTCTTCCTGATCTTTGCCGCAGGCAAGCTCGCGCACACCCGCTCACGCAAGCCCAGTCGCAAGTCAGAGCCACAGCCCATTGTCGCGGCACCCGCCCCCGATCCCTCTCCCGATGCCCAACAATCGCAAGCATGACATACAGGTGCGCCTGTTGATGATACAGGCGTTTGGCGACTTCCTTTTCGCCGTTCTCGGGCTGATTTTCAGCTACTACCTGCGCTTTCAGAGTCCGCTCAGCGCGATCGGGCGCGAGGGCACCGCCAGCCTGACCGAGTATTTCCCGCTGATCGCCACCGGTGCGGGGCTGCTGCTGGCGGGCTTCGCCTACCTCGGCCTCTACCGCTGGCGCACACTCTTCAACGTTAGCCGCGCCTCGGTCATCATCGCCAAGGGCGTGACCTTCTGGTTTTTCGCCTTTCTGCTGGTCTCGCTGGCGCTGAAGTTCGAGCCCTCGATCTCGCGCTTCTTCGTGATGATCTCCTGGGTCTGCGTGCTGCTCTCAGTGCTCAGTTGGCGCTATTTTCTGCACCGTCTGTTTGCACGGCTCGACATCCTGAAAAAAATCGAGCGCCGCATCCTGCTGGTCGGCTGGAGTGACGAGGCGGAAACGCTGGTCAACGCCGTGCGCCGCACCGAAAGCCACCCCTACACCCTGCACGGCTGCGTTATGACCCGCAATGACGACGAGTCCACCATCCCACCGAGCATAGGGCCCAACCTCCCCATCCACGGCAAACTCGCCGAGCGGGAGACCATCCTCAAGCGTGACCGCCCCGAGATGGTGGTGGAGCCCGACCTCGACCCCCCGCGCCAACATCTGCCGCAGGTCTCACACCCCTGCGAAGTTCTCTACGTCCTTGTCAAGGCCCC
>CAYQTM010000090.1:0-6796 GCA_964420355.1 uncultured Opitutales bacterium | reverse complement strand
GGAAATATCGGGCAACTCCGCCGGCAGAAACAACCCGCCATCGGGTGCCAAACCCAACTCCACCGCCTTGGAAAACCCCACTGGCTCCGTCTGCCCGCGCGTACTGATATACTCCCGCATACCGCCAGAAAAACAACCCCGCCGCCCCATGTCGACACCTATCGCCTCGCAGGAACCGGAACGCTGCTCTTACAGGAAATTATCACGCAGAGGCGCAGAGACGCAGAGGTATGAAAAGACAACTACGAATCTCTCGAATCGACGCGAATCTTATTTGGGTAGATACAGGCAATTGCACGACTATCGCAGTATAGATGAGAATCATTCGCCATGGAATTCCGTTGTAATGGAAAGTTCAATATCGTGAATCCCCTCTGTATAAAATCTGCGTCTGAGACGAAAGCGATTCAGAGAGATACCTTATAGCTACACAAGTAGGCGTTATTATGCACGCAGGCTTTATTCGTCATCTGCGAGTCGTCAGAAGTCAGGCACCCTCATTACTCTCAAGGAAAGATTCGCGTCGATTCGTGAGATTTGTAGTTTCCCTTATTTCCTCTGCGCCTCTGCGTCTTTGCGTTAGAAAAAGTCCGCCTTGCGCTCAACTCAGGCTGAAGGCCAGTGCTTGGTCGTCCAGTTCCATGGTGCCGACGCGGGTGGCGGAGCCGCTCATGGTGATGGCGTAGTCGTTGCCGACTGTGATCTGGAGCTTGCCGCCGGGCATGTGGACGGTGATCTCACTGTCGCAGGCACCCATCTTGCGCGCCACCGCCGCCGCCGCCGAGCTGCTTGAGCCCGAGGCCAGCGTGTAGCCTGCGCCGCGTTCCCAGATTTCGATTTGGATGTTGTTGCGATCCAGCACTTTGAGGAGTTGCACGTTCGTGCGATTGGGGAAGAGCGAGTGCGTCTCGATGGTCGGGCCGATCCGCCGCGCTAGCTCTTCCGAAATGTGGTTGAGCGGCAGGACGCAGTGAGGATTGCCGATGGTAGCCGCGTAAATGCGCAGGGTCTTGCCCTCGATCTCCAGCGCCTCGTCGAGCACCGCGCGCTCCGGCCCGTTCACCGGGATTTGGCGGCTGAGGAAGCTGACGCGCCCCATCTCGACACTAATCGAGCGCGCCCCATCACTGAGAGTGCAGGTCACCACGCCGCCGGGCGTCGACACCGTAAACTCCCCGTCGCCCGTGCGCCCGGTGTCGTAGAGATAGCGCGCAAAAATCCGCAGGCCATTGCCGCTTTTCTCTGCCTCCGAGCCATCGGGATTCAAAATCCGCAGGCCAAAATCCGCCCCTTCAGCCGGGCTCGGGCCATATAGAATCCCGTCGCTCCCCAAGCCGAAGTTACGATGACAGATGCGCCGAATCGCTTCTGCATCCGGTAATACTGGCGCATCCTCAGGATCGAGCACCAGATAATCATTCCCAAGCGCATGGTATTTGTGGTATTTCACAAGCGAGAGGTTAAACCCATCTTGAATGATTTTGTCAAGCTATGCAAGCTATTTTTACATTCAAGCTGATTTTTGTTACTGTTTGCAAAGCAGGCAGACGGCGGTGGCAGCGATGCCTTCAGCGCGCCCAAGCGCCCCCAGCCCCTCGTTGGTGGTCGCCTTGATCCCGATCTGGGCGGCCTCTATTCCCAGCGTCTCGCTGAGCCGCGCCTTCATTGCCGCTAGATGCGGCAGGATCTTTGGGCGCTCAGCGATCAGCGTAGCGTCGATATTCCCGATCGCATAGCCCAGCTCGCGCGCCCGCTCCGCCGCGGCATTCAGGATGCGCTGCGAGTCCATGCCCGCCCATTGCGGGTCGCTCGGCGGGAAAAAATGGCCGATATCGGGCAGGCCAGCGGCACCGAGCACCGCGTCGGCCATTGCGTGGGTCAGCACATCGGCGTCAGAGTGGCCTTCCAGCCCGCGATCCGCCGCGATCTCCACTCCGCCCAGCACCAGCCGTCGCCCAGCAGCAAAGCGGTGGATGTCATACCCTATTCCGACCCGAAACATGCCGCCATGCTGCCAGAGCGCCGCGCCAATTCAAGCCATTCTTGCTATTCAACTCGGCTTCATTGCAGCGAAAGAGATTCGACTTTTATGAAAGGTCGGCTTACAGTGCTTTCAGTCACCCCGTGAATATTCTCGTCGTAGAAGATGATTACATCTCGATGACGCTGCTCCGTAAAAATCTGGAGCAGCTCGGGCATAGCGTGACCTGCGCAGCCGATGGCGAGGAGGCCTGGCGCATCTTCGACGGCATGCCCTCGCGGCTGATCGTGAGCGACTGGCTGATGCCCCGCCTCGACGGGCTCGACCTCTGCCGCCGCATCCGCGAGCGCCCCAATACCGAATACACCTACTTCATAATGCTAACGGCCAACGTGGCCGAGGACGAGAACTACCGCATCGCGATGGAGGCCGGGGTCGACGACTTTCTGCGCAAGCCGCTCGACGCGCAAGAGCTGGCCACCCGCCTGCGCGTCGCCGAGCGCATCCTCGAGAGCACCTCGCGCATCCAGTCGCTGGAAAACGTGCTGACCATCTGCGCCTACACCAAGCGCGTCAACATCCCGGAGGAAGGCTGGCAGACCATCGAGGAATTCATGGATCACCATCTCGGCATCAAGCTCAGCCACGGCGTCGACCCCGAATACTACGAGCGCGTCATCAAAAAAGAGATCGAGGCGCTCAAACAGACCGACAGACCCTCGCAGTAGAGCGAGCGGCTCGCCTTGCGCTTTTGCTTTACCTGAGCCGCCGGGTTTGCTGATATTCCCGGATGCAGGCAACGGCGGCGCTTCATCCGCATCTCTACGACATTTGCAAGCTGGGGCTCTACACCAGCATAACGACCTTGTTTGACTTCGAGTCCTACAACGCCGATGCCGTGCCGCAGTCCGGCTCCTTCATTCTCGCCTCGAATCACGCCAGCTTCCTCGATCCGCCTCTGGTGGGGATCGACCTGCCGAGGCGCATCTATTTTCTGGCGCGCGACACGCTCTTCAAAGGCCCCTTTGCCTGGTTGCTGCCTCGGATCGGCTCGGCACCGGTGGCGCGCGGCAGCAGCGATCTCAAGGCCATCCGCCGCACCCTTGACCTCCTCGCCGAGCAGCACGGGCTGGTGCTCTTCCCCGAAGGCACCCGCTCGCCCGACGGGCAGCTCCAGCCCGCCAAGGCCGGGGTGGGGATGATCGCCTGCCGTGCGGCGGTGCCGGTTTTGCCCTGCCGAGTGTTTGGCAGCTTCGAGGCGCTCAATCGCAAGATGAAGTATCCGCGTGCCGGGCAGCGCATCGAGGTGGTCTATGGTCAGCCCCTTTTGCCCACCGCCTACGATCCCGGAGCCGCCGCCGGCAAGGCACGCTTCCAAACCGCCGCCGACAACATCATGGCCGCCATCACCGCCCTCCGCCCAGTCAAGCTGCCCCTCCCCGAGGCCTCCGCGCAACCGCGCCTCTCCCCATAAAAACGCCTCTCAATAACTTGACGAAGATATTTTATATACCAACATACTTCGTGGTTATTTACCGATATAATAAGGCTGAATTCGTGATCAAAACTATAGAAGAAACTCTGGTCTATGTGTAATGTGCCGTTAAATTATGAAAAGATCGAGACATATGATGCACACTGCCTGTAGCGCGAATCCGGAGGAGGCAGCACATGAAGCCAGACTCGAGATTTGTAGAGAAAGTTGGAACTCTCAGAGCCAGCCATATCTCAACCCCTTTGCGACTTCGCGTCTTTGCGAGACAGCCTATTGCGCTTCACCCCTCTGAGCCTCTGCGTTAAAAAATACCCATGGAGCTATGCAAGCCGACATCGGGCGTGTATGTTGGCTAGAGGCGGGTGGGGGTCTTGGGTTCGCTTTTGAGGGCGTCGGCTGGGGCGAGTTCACGCTCGTCTTCGATTTCAAGGATGAGGCGGCGGCGGAAGGGGCGCAGGTGGAGCACCTTGATGGTGGCCGTGCAGAGGATGCCGAACAGGGTCGAGGCGTAGGCGGCGGTCAGCGCGGTCTCGACGACGCCTAGCGTAATGAGGATAAGGCTCGCCACTGTGCCGCCCAGCCCGACGTAGAGGCCGGTGTCGAAGAGGTTGTCCTCGTTTTCGATCAGCTTGAGCTTGGCTTCGGGCGAGACGGTGGTGCGGCGGATTTCGCTGATCTTGATGAGGCAGAAGGCGTAGATGACCAATTGCAGGAGGGCGAATATCAGCAGGACGAGGAGGGTGACTTGGTCGATGGAGTTCATGACGGTAGTAGAAGTGTTGAGGGAGCCCAGGCTTTGGGCGAGGGAAAAATCGAAGCGCAGCTCGGCGCGTTGGGCGGTGGCTTCGAGCAGGCGCGGCTCGACCGTGCCCCAGAGGATGAGGCAGACGGTGCCGCCCGCCGCCAAGTAGCGCAAGAGCGAGGCCGGGCCGCGCGGAAAGAGGTTGCGCGGCGGGCGGCGTCCGCGGCGTTCCCAGCGGCGCACTGAGGCGGCGTGCCAACTGAGCACGAGGGCGGCGGCCAGCAGCCAACCGGCAGCGAAAAAGGCGGTGCTCTTGAGGATGGCAGCGCTGCGCGGCTGATCGGCGGCCAGGCGCCCGAGGGCGGTCGGGCGGAGGGTGTCGACCAGCGGATCGAGGCGCGTGAGCAGGGGCGGCGGGCTGTAGAGCGGGCGCGGTTGCTCGATGAGGCGGCGCAGGGCACCGGTGTTGCGGCGGGCGGCGGCGGCGAGGATGTCGAGCGGCGTAGCGGTCTCGGTGCTGAGCGTCTGGACGGCGTCGACCACGCGCCCCGGCTGGGCGTCGGTCATCAAAAAAGCAGTGTAGAGCAGGGGCAGGCGCTCGGGGTAGGTGCGGAGCAGCCCGGCGCTGCGGCGCAGCTCGGCCATGGAGTCGAGGCGCTGGGCGAGGACGCGCCATTGCAGCCAGTCGAGGCGCTGTCCGAGGCTGAGGACGGCCATCAGCGTGTTTTCGAGTCGGCGCAGGGCGTCGATCTCGCCCGCGCGCGCCATTTGGATGTGGGCGGCCACCTCGCGGTCGAGGGCGGTGGGCTCGGGGTTGCTCTCGGCTTGCAGGGCGAGCAGGAGCAGCGCGGTGTCCAGCGGCCCGCCCGCCGCGCTCGAAACCGGCGAAAGATTGACCCATCCCGTGAGGTCGCGCCCGCCCAGAATAGTCTGCACGTAGGCATTGGGCGACTCGCCGAGCGCCCCTGCCAGCGCCTGCCGCCGCTCGCGCGGGATCAGCAGCGCCACCACGCCGCCTTGCTCGACCGAGCGCGCCGCCGAATCGGGGTCGATCGGCACCTCCGCCAGCGCCGCGCTCAGCACCGGAGCCGTCCCGCCGGTTAGCCGAAACGCAGGCCGCGCCTGCAAGAGCTCCTCCAACTGCGAGCGCAACTGCCGCGTCTCGACCGACGCCGCGCCCGGATGCTCCGCGAAATCGAGCAGCAGCCGCGCCGGCCCGGGTTGCCCGCCTGCCAGACGCTCCGATGCCATTTCAACCGCAGAGGGCGTGCCCTCGCCCGACAAGCGCAGCAGCACGGTCGACACCGACCGAAAGTGCACGGGTATGGCCATCCCCAGCAGCGCAAGCCCAACCGCCAGCGCCAGCATCAACACAGCCATTACAAGTCGCGGCACCACAAACCCTATCCAAACGCATCACCCGCCCGAGTGCAACCCAAACCGCCGCACCCGCCTCGCATCCGGGTCTCAACCGCATAATTACGGCTCAGGCCGGGAACTGGTCGTCGGGACTCCAGGCGGGTGCGCAGCTCACCAGCATCACCAGCGGCTCGCCAGCGTCGGCAGTCAGGCCATGCACCTGACCCGGCAGAATGCGCACGGTATCGCTCTCCGCAATAAGGCTCTCCGCGCCGTCGAGGTGCATCTGCGCCTTTCCACTCAGCACATGATAAACCTCCTCCATCACCTTGTGATAATGCAGCGGCACCGTGCCGCCTGCCGGAATGGTGATGTGTGCCAGACTGTGGCGCTCCAGTCCGCCAGCGCTCGGCGAGGCCACTTCGCGGATGGTCGACCCATCGGGAGCCTCGAAAAGTGGAACAGCTTTCAGGTGAATTATTTGCATGACGCGATAGGTAACATACTTTAGACAAATGTTATCGGCAAGTATCTTTGCCTGATGCCCTCTGCCGCTCGTCCGACTTACAATGCAAATGTCCGAAGCCGTCCAGCAACCCGACTCCGAGGAGGCCGCTACCCCTGCCGCCAGCTCCCGGCGCAGCCAGCGCAGCCGTCAGGGGTCGCGCCGCACATATTATAAAGCCTTCTCGCTGGGCTTGGGCAACCTGACGCTGCTGTTGTCGTCCTTCCTCTTTCTGCCCCTCGGTCTCTGGGCATTTCAGCAGTTTGGCACGACCGGCCTGGGCTGGGGGCTCGGGCTGGGTTCGCTCGCGCTGGCCGCCTGGAGCTTTGTCGCGCTGCTCTATCGCCCGCTCTCGATCCGTTTTTCAGAAGATCAGGCCATCCTCAGCTACCCCTTTCGCAAGGCGCGCATCCCTTACAAGAACATCGAGCGACTGCATTACACCAAGCGCCCCTCGCGCTCCGACCCGCGCAAAAACGTCGCCACCCTGCGCATCGAGACCAAGCACGGCAAAAACCACTGGATCGGGCCGCGCTTCGGCAGCTACGTCCCCAACATTGCCGGCTACCTTGAAGAGAAGGTGTACGGGCGCGTCCTGTGAGGCCGTGACGGCGCTTGCGAGATAGCGCAACCTTGCTTTTACGGCAGTGGGTGCCATACTCCTGAATCCGTGAGAAAAAATCGAATAAAAAGATGGAACCTGTTGGGGTTCAG
>CAYQTM010000089.1:0-6841 GCA_964420355.1 uncultured Opitutales bacterium | reverse complement strand
GCTACGCGGCTTGAGACTTTTTCCTCAGCTCTCCGTGGGCTCACGCCCACGGCTAGGATATAACGCCGCTATGCGGCTTCAAGCCAGACATGGCGCTCAGGGGTTACTCTTCCTCCGGAAGTTACATGCGGTTCGCGCTGTGCAAACGGCTGATACTTGTTGTGTGACTTTCGCAAGACCATATGCGAACTGTCCAGGGCACACTTCTCTCGCATAAAACAGCGGTGTTTTATTGGGTCGATTATTTGGCAACGAGGCGTTAAGGAGTTTTGACATGAGATTGCAGGGTATATATGTAGGGCTGGTGAGCCTGCTGCTGGCGGGCACCGCCTGGGGGCAGAGCGACCGCGAGTATTCGGGGCTGGCCGGGGTGGTGAGCTACGGCGGGCGGGTGATGATCTCCGACCTCCAGGGCGATGGGCGTCTGGCGCGCCATCACTCGACCTTTCACCTGCAAAACAGCACGATCACGACCGATGCCAACAGCTTTTTGACCCTCGCGCTCTCGAATGGCGCGACCCTGCATCTGCGTCCCAATACCAGCATCGAAGTGCGCACTTATAAGCACGGCCCCTTCGACGCCAGTGAGGACGACTGGCAATACGAGCCCTCCCGCTCGGCGCTGGAGATGTCGCTGCTGGAGGGGCAGATGCTGGTGGTGAGCGAGACGCTGCGCCCGTCCTCGGTGTTTTCCGTGCGGACGGAGCTGGGGACGGTGGTTTTTGGGCAGGGTCGCTACTCGCTGAGCACCGCGCTGGGCGCGTTTCAACTGAGCACGGTCGAGGGGAGCGCCGCCTTTACGCCGGTCAACCGAGCGGTGCCGCGCGAGATCGCGCCGGGGCGCACGGCGGAGATCATCGGCACCTATGTCGGGCGCGATTCGCTCGACATCGAGCCGCTCGACCCCGAGAGCTTTGACGCTCACATGCTGGCGCAGACCGCCGAGGCGCGCCGCCGGGTTTACTTCTCCACGCCCGCCGCCTCGGCCTCGCAGGAGTGGGCGATACGTCCGCGCTGGGTGACGCCGCTGCCGGAAGAGGGGCAGATCCGCGTGCCAATCAACGCCCACTACACGCCCCGTCCCGAGCCCTTTCGCCCCGACCCGGATGAAACCGAAGACTGAGCCTGTGGCCGCACCCGAACCGCCCGCGCTTGCCGCCGACCTGAGCCGCTTTCTACCTGCCGACTTCGATGCGCGGGCACCGCTGGCACTGATCGCGGGGCAGGGACTCTACCCGCAATTGGTCGCCGAGCGCGCGCGGGCGGCGGGGCTGCCGCTGCGCTTGCTGGCCTTCGAGGGCGAGACGCCGGAGCCGCTGTTCGAGAGCTTTGCGTCGGCGGAGCGGGCGCGGGTGAAGGTCGGGCAGATCGGCAAGGCGATCAAGGCGCTGCGCGGGATGGGTGCTCGCTATGCGCTGATGGCCGGCAAGATCACGCCCGGCAAGCTCTTTCGCGGGCTGCAGCCGGACTTGCGCGCCATCCAGATACTGACCTCGCTCAAGGAGCGTAATGCCGACACGCTGTTTGGCGCGGTGGTGCGGGAGATCGAGGCGGCGGGGATCGAGATTCTCGACGCCCGCTGCTTCATGGACAACGACCTCGCGCGCGAGGGATCGATGACCGGCGGCAAGCGGCAGATCGACCCCGACAGCCTCGCGCATGGGGTGCGGATTGCCAAGGAGGTCTCGCGGCTGGACATCGGGCAGGGCGTGGTGGTGGCGCGCGGGACGGTGCTGGCGGTCGAGGGCTTTGAGGGCACCAGCGCCATGCTCGAACGCGCAGGCACTTTTGGCGCGAAGGAGGCGCTCTTTGTCAAAACGAGCAAGCCGGGGCAGGATTTTCGCTTCGATGTGCCGGTGCTCGGGCAGGAGACGCTCGAAGTGATGCGCCGGGGCAAGCTGAAAGCCGCCGCGCTGGAGGCCGACCGCGCGCTCATTCTCGACCGTGAGGCGACCGTCGCGCAGGCGCGCAAGATGGGCATCGAACTCCTCGGTTACGCGGTATGAACCTGCTGCTTTTGCCTGAGGCTCTGCCGGAGTTGCGGCTGCCGCCGGAGGATGCGCGGCGTCGGCATATTTTGGAGGTGTTGCGGATGCGGGTGGGCGACCGCTTTGACGTGGGCGCGGAAAACGGGTCGCGCGGCAAAGCGCGCATCGAGGCGGACAGCCCGGCGGACGGCATGGCGCTGCACCTCGAATGGGGCGAGACCCCCGCGCCGCCGCCCGATCTTCACCTGCTGGTCGGCCTGTCGCGACCGCAGACCTGCCGCCGCATCCTGCGCGAGGGCGCGTCACTCGGCCTGCGTCGCCTGCACTTCTTCCCTGCCGAAAAAAGCGAGCTGGGTTACGCCCGCAGCACCCTCTGGACAAGCGGCGAGTGGCGGCGGCTGCTGATCGAGGGCGTCGAACAGGCCTTCGACACCTGGGTGCCCGAGGTGCGCCACAGCCCGAGCCTCGCCGAAGCCCTGCAAGCCGAAAGCCCGCGCCCCTGCGTCGCACTCGACAATTACGAGGCATCCGCGCCGCTCGCGCAGTGGCTGCAAGGCCGCCCATCCACGCCGAGCCTCATCATCGGGCCGGAGCGCGGCTGGTCGGGCGCGGAGCGCGACCATTTTCGCGCCGCCGACATCCCGCTGGCGCACCTCGGCACGCGCGTCCTCCGCACCGACACCGCCGCTCTGGCCGCCCTGACCCTCGCCAGTCAGATATGATTAGGATATGAGACCCGACGCTGCGGCTGAGCTTGCCAGCGTGCCCTCCCACTGCAAGACTGCGGGCATGGTCGATTCCGCCCCTGCCGCCGATGCCCAGCCGCGCCCGCCGCCTGCGGGCGAGGCGATCATCGAGGCGCGTGGGCTGACGCTGGCCTACGGGTCGAATGTGGTGATGCGCGACCTCCGCTTTCGGGTGCCGAGCGGGCAGATTTTCGTCATCATGGGCGGCTCCGGCAGCGGCAAGAGCACCCTGATGCGCCACCTGATCGGCCTGAAAAAGCCAGCCGGCGGCGAGATTTTTTTTAAAGGCACTTGCGTCTCGGGCAAATACGACGAGGAGCACCGGCTCGACATGCTGCGGCGCATCGGCGTGACCTTTCAGCAGGGTGCCCTCTGGAGCGACCTCACCCTGCTCGAAAACGTCACCCTGCCGATGGAGGAATACACCAGCCTCAACGCGCGCGAGTGCGCCGAGCTGGCGCGTGCCAAGCTGGCGTTGGTCGGGCTGGCGGGCTTCGAAGACTATTACCCCGCCGACCTCTCGGGCGGGATGCGCAAGCGTGCCGGGCTGGCGCGGGCGATGGCGCTCGACCCCGAGGTGCTGTTTTTCGACGAGCCGTCCGCCGGGCTCGACCCGCTCAGCTCGCGCCGCCTCGACGACCTCATCCTGCAACTGCGCGATTCGCTCGGCGCGACCATCATCATCGTCACCCACGAGCTCGACAGCATCTTCGCCATCGGCGACGACAGCATCTTCCTCGATGTCGACGCCAAGACCATCACCGCCCAGGGCAATCCGCGCGAGCTGCGCGACGCCACCGAGGACAGTAAGGTGCGCCGCTTTCTGCGCCGCGACACCCGCTGACCAGCCCGCCCGCCGCGCTATCCCACCGCCGTGTCCGACACCCGACAGCCCCTGCCCAGCCACGCCGGCCACCGCGCGCGCCTGCGCGAGCGCTTCCAGCGGGCGGGCTTCGCCGGGTTTTCCGAGCACGAGATCGTCGAGCTGCTGCTGACCCTCTGCATCCCTCGGCGCGATGTCAAACAGCCGGCGCGCGAGCTCCTCAAGCGCTTTGGCAGCATCCGCGCCCTGCTCGATGCCCCGCCCGAGGCACTGCGCGAGACGCCGGGGCTGGGCGAGGTCGCGCCCATCGCCCTGCGCATCATCCGCGAGACGGCCACCCTCTACCTGCAACAGGGGGTCGAGGGGCAGCCGCTGCTCAATGCGATCGAGAAGATCGACGACTTTTGGCGCAGTCGGCTCGGGTCGCTTGGGCACGAAGTCTTCGAGGTGGGCTACCTCGACAGCGCCTACCGCCTGCTGCAAAATGGCGTCGAGCGCCTTCAGGAAGGCACGATCGACCGGGCGGCGGTCTATCCGCGCCGGGTGGTCGAGGCCGCCCTGCGACGCGGCGCGAGCGGTCTGGTGCTCGCCCACAACCACCCCAACGGCGTTTGCCGCCCTTCCGAAGCCGACTTCAAGCTCACCGACGCCATCGCCAACGCCGCCGCACCCCTCTCCATCCGCGTCGTCGAACACCTCATCCTCACCCGCGACGCCGCCTATAGCTTCCGCCGCCAAGGGCACTTGAAGTAGAATATTTTTGAGAAACTACGAATCTCACAAATCCCCACGAATCGAGTCGAAGAAAAGGAAAAAGGAAAACGAATTTGCGGGCTGCCGACAGCGACTGCATCGTAATGGCACGCAACACATGCCTTGCCTGTGGTCTAAAGATACATCTAAGCGCCATTACTTTTTCCTTTTCACTTTTTCCTTTTTCCGCCATGCCGACTTACGTTTATCAGATTATCCGCGAAGATGCGCCGGATGCCGAGCCGGATCCCGACGATGTGTTCGAGATTCAGCAGCCGATTTCGGCTCCGGCTCTGACGCACCACCCGGAGACGGGTGAGCCGGTGCGGCGGATTTACAGCGCGCCCAATCTGCCCACCCGCTACAATGCGGGCGCGACCAAGCAAAAGCTTTCGGGCAAGAATCTCGCTGCGCACGGCTTCACCCGCTATGAGCGCGACCGCAGCACGGGCACTTATCACCGCACCGCAGGCCGTGATGGGCCGGCGCAGATTGAGCGTCCCGCCGATTGATCACCGGGCGGCTCAGCGCGGGACGACCGAGATGTTGAGCAGGAAGACCACCTCGGTTTTCAGGCTGCTCTTGCGATCCTCGCGGAAGAGGCGTCCCAGCCCCGGAATATCTTTCAGCACGGGCAGGCCGGTTTCCTCGCGGGTCTCGCTCTCTTGGAACAGCCCGGCGACGAAGACCGAGTCGCCGTCCTGGATGCGCAGGGTGGTGTTCATCTCGCGGTTGCTGAGGATGGGCAGCTCGGTGTTCGGGCGGTAGCCGGCGATCTGCGAGACGGAGGGGTTGAGGTCGAGGGTAATCTGCCCGCTGTTGGCTATGCGCGGCGTCACCCGCAGCTCCACCCCGATGTCAAAGGTGCGCTGACGGCGCGTGACCGAGCTACGGGCGTCGCGATTGCTGCGGTCGCGGGAGTTGCTGCGGTTGAAGTTCTCATTGCGGCTGGTGTTGAAGCGCTCGATCTCGCGCTCGCGGCTGCGTGAACTGCTGGGGAGGCCGCTGGTGTTGATCGAGGTCGAGGAATCGTTCTGGTCGGTGGTGTTGAAATCGTTTTGCCGGAAGCTCTGCACGGTATTCTCGCTGTAATTGTCGCGCTCCGTGAATGAGCTGAGGTTATCCTGCACGCGGTCGATTTCCAGATAGGGGATTTGCTGCCCCGCGTGGAAGGTGGCGGCCTCGTTGTTGAGCACCTTGAGCTGGGTCGAGGCGAGGAGATTGACCCGCCCCTGAGTCGCCAGCGCCTTGATCTGCGCGGCCAGCAGGTTCAGCCCGTCCTCGTTCACTCGCTCGAAGACCACGCTGGTGCCGCTCGCGCTGATGTTCGACACTTGCGCCACGCTGTCGAGCGCCGCCTCGATCGGCGAGGTCGCGGGATTGATCGACGCCTCGATGTCCTCGCCGCTGATCTGCCAGTTGAAGCCCAGCCGCTCATCCTCGCGCCAGGTCACCTCCAGAATCCGCACCTCGACCAGCACTTGCGGCACTGGGTGATCGAGCAGCGGCAACACCCGCAGCAGGCTGCGCACATAGTCGGCACGGTCGGTCACCAGCAGCGAGGAGTTGTCGGGGTCAGTCACCAGCTCGCCGAGCAGCGACAGCTTGTGCCGTACCAGCTCGCCGGCGCGGTTGGGCGAGATGTGGTCGAGCGGGTAGTAAAGGCTGACAAATTGCTCGTCGGTGTAGCCGGCGATCTGCTGGAGCAGGATCTGGCTCTTGAGGTTGGAAGTGAGCTGGCCGCTGCGGGCGGAGTCGAGGTCGACTTCGGTCAGGTTGATCTCCACCGTGTCGACCACGGGCTGGTCGGCACCGGGATCGGCCTCCTGAATCGCGATGCGCAGGTGAATGGTGTCCCCGCCGCCGCTGCGGTCGATTTCCAGCACCTGATAAAACACGTCTTCCTTTGTATAAAAGTTGAAGGCTGCGGAGAGCACGCTCTTGCCGCTATCGGTCACCAGCAGGTTGGGGTCGATCTGGCTGCCTCGGCGATCCTGAATGGTTACCGCCTCGATCAGTTCCTGAGGCGGCAGCTCCGGGCTACGCAGGTCGCGCGCGCCGACTTTATCAAGCACCAGAGTCAGCCCGGTATCCGTGTATTCGGCCACCACCGAGGACTCGCTGAACTCCGGAATGGGGTCGCCAGTCGCGCTGGCATCCTCGGGAAAGGCGTTGGCGATCGCGATGTCCATCAGCAGCGCCGACTCCAGTACTTCATAGTCGACGTCGACGATCTGCCCCAGCACCACGTCGCCATTCTGCGCTTGCAGCGACCCCAGCAGCATGAGCGGGAGAAGGCAGAGGAAGCAGATGGAGCGGTGAAAGGGCATGAGTCTAGCGTACGGCAATCAGCCAGCGAGTGATATCGGAATTGCGGCGAAAACGGAAGTCGCGAATGACCTGTTCTCGGGGTTGAAAGGTGTTTGCCCGGTCATCCACCTCGACCAGCCGCCCGTTGATGTCGTATCCGAAGAGGTAGAGGCGCGCCCGCACGCCGGATTCGCTAGTATTGCGGTAGCGGACGGTGAAGT
>CAYQTM010000088.1:0-6861 GCA_964420355.1 uncultured Opitutales bacterium | reverse complement strand
CAGGCCGCACCAGCCGAAGAGCTTGTCCATCAGAAAGGCCGCCCGCGCCATGTAACCGGAGTCCTCCAGCAGCGCGATAAAGGCGAAGAGAATCAGGATCTGCGGCAGAAAAATGATGACCCCGCCGACACCCCCGATAATGCCGTCTGTCACGAGGCTTTGCAGCGCCGGGGCGCCCTCTAGCCAGTCGCCCGCCCAGCCCTGAGCGGCACCGGTCAGCCCGTCGATGAAGTCCATGAAGGGGCCGGCACCGGTATAAACCGCAAAAAACACCCCATACATCAGCGCGGCGAAGATGCCCAGCCCCCAGAAGCGGTGGGTCAGCAGCTTGTCGATGCTCTCGGATTCCGAGGTCTTCCCCGGACGGTTTTCCAGCACGGTGCCCGCCGTGAGGTCGCGCAGTTGGCGATAAACGGTGACGGCCTCCGCCGAATGCGGATTCAGCCCGGCAGCGAAGAGCACCTCGCGCGCCTCCTTGAGCGCCTTGCGGATGCAGTCGGGGTTGCCGGGCACCGCCTCGACGCTGGCCGGGCCGGCATCGAAGAGCATGCGTCGCAGTTGAGCCTCGGGTGTGTCGGCGGCGGCTTTGGGCAGGCGCTCGCGCAGCAGGTCGGTGGCGGCGCGGATCGGTTCCGGCCAGACGATCCGCCGCATGGTGTGGCGCTCGTCGAGCTGCTTGCGGATGGCGGCCTTCAGCGCGTCCAGCCCTTCACCCCTGGCGGCGACAATCGGCACGACGGGCACGTTCAGCCGCGAGGCCAGCTTGAGCGCGTCGATTTCGATGCCCTTCTTGCGGGCGGAATCGGCGAAATTCAGCGCCAGCACCATCGGGATGCCGAGGTCGGCGAGCTGGCAGGCGAGGAAGAGGTTGCGGGTGAGGTTGGTGGCGTCGATCAGCGCCACAATCAGATTGGGCGCGGCACCGATGCCCGCGCGCCCGAGCAGGGCGTCGACCACCACGCGCTCGTCGATCGAGGTCGCCGAGAGGCTGTAGGTGCCGGGCAGATCGAGCACCTCGGCCTCCTGCCCCTCGCCAAAGGGCATTTGGCCGCTGGCGCCGTAAACCGTGACGCCGGGGTAGTTGCCGGTGCGCTGGCGCAGGCCGGTCCGGTTGTTGAAGAGGGTCGATTTGCCCGTGTTGGGGTTGCCGATCAGGGCGATCCGCGCGGCCACCTTGGGCGGTTTTCTGAAAACTTGGATCCCCTCGTCGACGGGTGGTGGTGCGGTGTCTGCCATGCTACCTCGCTCTTTGGTGTGGCTGGTTTTCGGCTTCTCAGCCAATGATTTGCACCTCGACCCGCTCGGCGTCGGGTTGGCGCAGGCTCAGGGCGCGTCCGCGCAGCTCGAAAGCGATGGGGTCGCCCAGCGGCGCGCGTCGCAGGTAGCGCACCTGCTCGCCGGGCAGCAGACCCAGATCGACGAGGCGCTGCCCGAGCATCCCCTCGGAGTGTAGCGCCTTTACTTCGGCACGTTGGCCGGGTTTCAATTGATTCAGGGTCATTGGGTGGACAAATAGAGTTTAGACTTGCAAATGAGACATAGTAGCAATTAAAGTAAGGTAAAAGTCAAGCCCATCTGCCCGCAAACCAACGCATTTTCCCCGTGTCCCTCTTCTTGGAAATAACCCTCGTCGCCCTCGTGGTCTTTCTCGCGGCGGGCTACCTCCTGCGCTACTTCTGGAAAACCTTCCAAAGCTCCCGCAGCAAGCCCTGCGGCAAAAAATCCTGCGGCTGCTCGATGAAGCTCCAGCCCAAGCGCGGCTAATTGGCTGATCTGCGTGTTGGCACGGAGCCACATAGCGGCGCCTCGGCATCTCACACCCGCTTGCTGCGCTGCGGATTATCGGCCCAGAAGCAGAGGACAGTCAGGATGAGGCTGGCCACGCCGCCGATGACGAAGGCGGGCGCGTAGTGGCCGGAGAAGTCGCGCGCGATGCTGAAGGGTAGGGGGCCGACCGCGCTCGCCCAGACGATCAGCATCATGAACAACCCCGTCACCTCGCCCAGATAGCGCCGCCCGTAAAAGCGCGCCCAGACGATGGAACTGAGTCCGCCGAAGCAGCCGTTGGCGATGCCCATCCCGAGGATGATGCCCGCCTTGGTCAGGGCGAGGCTCGGGGCGATCAGCGCCAGACAGAAGCCGGCCAGCGCCAGCGATTGCAGCGCCAACAGATACTTGAGGCGGCAGTGGTCGCTGATCCAGCTCACGAAAAACCCGGTTGCCACCGCCACGCCCGCCGCCGGGATGAAGAGCGCCGTGATGACGTCCTTGCTCATCCCCACGTCCACCCCGATGTCCTCGACGTGGAAGGCATAGGCGGTGCCGATCAGCCCATTGAGTCCCAGCACAGTCGAGAACATCCAAAAAGAGTAAGTGCGCCGCGCTTCCGGCCCGGTGAAGTCGCGGTGGATGACGCGGTCGAGGTTCTCCTTCTGCACGCGCCGAGGCTGCCAGCCGCCATCGACCTGCAGGCCGCACTCCTCGGGGTTGTCACGAAAAAACAGCCAGCCCATCAGCCCGAAAACGCCGATCAGCACCAGCCCGATCAGCACATAAGCGCCCTGCCAGCCCACCTGATCGATCAGGCTTTGAAAGGTCTTGGGTGCCGCCGAGAGGCCAAAGGTCGCGCCCGTGCCGCTGAAGGCGATGGCCAGCCCGCGCCGTTTGTCGAACCACTTGGCGATCATCGAGCGGCTGACCATCGTGGTCATGCCCTGCCCGGTGAAGCGGATGGCGAGAAAGGCCAGCGTCACCACCGCCAGCGCCACCAGCACGCCGGCCTCGCGCAGCCACCCCGCCAGCTCGCCCAGCCCGGCAAACCCGAGCCAGACTAAGCCCAGCCCGACCACCGACAGCACAAAGGTGCGCCGCGCACCCCAGCGATCATAGAGCTTGCCGCCGTAGCCGAGGAAAAACCCGCTCAGCCCGGTGCCGATCAGGTAGGCGATGCTCAGTTGCAGGCGGCTCACGCCCAGCGCCTCGCAGAGCGGCCCGGTGAAGACGCCCACGCCCACCGTCTGCCCCGGCATACTCGCCAGCACACCCAACGCCCCGACCACCACGATCACCCAGCCGTAGAAAAACGGCCAGCGCCGAGGGTCGATCGGCCAATTCGGACGCCGGTCACTCATTGCGCGTTCGGCTTGAGCAGCTTCTCGACGTATTTCGCCAGCATGTCGAACTCAAGATTCACGGTGTCGCCCACCTGGCGCTCGTGCAGATTGGTCACCTCCATCGTGTGCGGGATCAGCCAGACCGCGAAGCCCGTCGCATCGACCTCGGCCACGGTCAGCGAAATCCCGTCCAGCGCGATGCTCCCCTTCGACACCACATAACGCAGCAGCGCGGCCTCCGGCTCTACACGGATGAACACGTCGCCGCCCTTGCGCTCGATCTGCGCCACCTCGCCGGTGGTGTCGACGTGCCCGCTGACGAAGTGTCCGCCCATGCGCGTATTGGGCAGCAGGCTGCGCTCGAGGTTGACCTTCGCGCCCGGCTTAAGCGCCCGAAAGCCGGTCAGCCGCACTGTCTCGGCCAGCAGATCGAAGCGCAGGCGCGCGCCGTCCTTCTCGACCACGGTCAGGCAGCAGCCATTGACCGCCAGGCTGTCGCCAATCGCCAAGTCCTCGGCCACCTTCGGCCCCTCGATCTCAAGATGAAAGGTCTCGCTGCCCGCCGCCTCTTCAAAAGCCAGCACCCGCCCCGCTTCTTCAACCAGTCCCGTAAACATCCTTCCAGCGATAGCCCCAACCCGCCCGCGCTACAACACAAAAGCACGCTGCACTGCGAGGCATTCACGCACGACATCGGTTATATATAATACATGGAGCCGGTGTTGCCGGAGGCCATTTCGTTGAGTGTGATTTTTTCCGCTTCTTCTTTGATGGCGGTGGCCAGGCGTTGCCAGGCTTCGGCGACGCGTGGGCCGCTCTCGCCTTTTTGTTGGAGCTTGACCTCCAGAAGGTCGCCGTCGAGCACCTTGATGATGCTGTAGAGCGTTACCTCGGCGGGGTCGACTGCCAGAAAGTAGCCGCCCTGTTTGCCGCGCCGACTGCCGATCAGCCCACCATTGCGCAGCTCGTTTAAAATCTGCACCAGATAGTTGGAGGGAATGGCCTCGGCCTCAGCCAGTGCCTCGACATGTATGGGACGTCCCTGCCCATAGCTGCGGCTCAGTTGCGCGAGCACCCGGCAGGCATATTCTGTCTTCAGGGATAACTTCACTCTTTAGACTAGCTAATTTTACGCATTTGTAAAAATGCTGGGGCACGGTTTTTTGCATTTCTTACTGAAAAAATACGCAAAGAACCGTAGGCAGCGTTTTTTGTGGCCGGGTTTGCCGAAAAAAACGACGATGGTGAGCGAACAAGTAGCGGCGGACTGTGTCGGAGAGCGGTGTGCGGCTTTCCTTAAGGGATTGTCACCGGGCTGGGCAGTTGGATTGACTTACCGCCGGTTTGCGCCATTATTAACAATTTAGTCTAAATCATGTCGACTCCGAAAACACCGCGAAATGCCCCCGGGGGCAAAGGCCGGCCACCCGAGCGCTCTTCGCCCAAGGTATTGATGATCTGGCTGGGCATTTTCGCCCTGACGGTCGGGGTAATGTTCCTCGGGCCGCAGCAGCCGCAGGCCACCGTGACCCTCCAATTGCCGGAGGTGCTCAAGGCGGTCGAAGAGGGGCGGATCGTCGAAGGGGCGAACAATGTGATCAAGGAAGATCCCAGCTCGCGCAATTTTTATGTTGTGAGCGGCAAGCTCCAGGCTTCCGAGGCGCTGGCCGAGGGGCGCGAGAATCTGATGCCCGGCGAGGAAGTGGCCTTCAAGGCCGAGGGGCGGATTCTGGATGAGGAATACCGCGTCTTTACGCAGCATTTTGATGAGAAGCCCGGCAATACGGTTTGGACGCAGGTGCTGATCTCGCTGCTGCCCTTTGTCATCCTGATTCTGCTGCTTTACTTTCTGTTTATCCGGCAGTTGCGCAGCGCGGGCAAGGGCGCGATGAGCTTTGGCAAGAGCAAGGCCAAGATGCTCACCCGCGACCGCGAGAAGGTGACGTTCAAAGACGTGGCGGGCTACGAGGAGGCCAAGGAAGAGGTCTCGGAGATGGTCGAGTTTCTGCGCGACCCCAAGAAATTTCAGAAGATCGGTGCGAGGATCCCCAAGGGCGTGCTGATGGTCGGACCTCCGGGCACTGGCAAGACCCTGCTGGCGCGCGGCATCGCGGGCGAAGCCGATGTACCGTTTTTCTCGGTGAGCGGCTCGGATTTCGTCGAAATGTTTGTCGGCGTGGGCGCGGCGCGGGTGCGCGATATGTTTGAACAGGGGCGGCGTAACGCGCCTTGCATTATCTTTATCGACGAGATCGACGCGGTGGGACGCCAGCGTGGCGCGGGTCTCGGCGGCGGCAACGACGAGCGCGAGCAGACCCTGAATTCGCTGCTGGTCGAGATGGACGGCTTCGAGGGTCACGAGGGCGTGATTATCATCGCGGCCACTAATCGCCCGGATGTGCTCGACAACGCGCTCCTGCGGCCTGGACGCTTCGACCGGCAGGTGATGATCGACCTGCCCGACCTGAACGGGCGCGAGGAAATCCTGAAAGTCCACGCGAAGAAGATCGCGCTGGCCGAGGATGTCGACCTGCACGTCGCCGCCAAGAACAGCTCCGGCTTTTCCGGTGCCGTTCTGGCCAACCTGCTGAACGAGGCGGCGCTGATCGCCGCGCGGCGCGACAAGTCGAAGGTCGACAACTCCGACATCGACGAGGCGCGCGACAAGATCGCCTACGGGCGCGAGCGCCGCAAGCTGATGGATGACGAAGATCGCAAGATCACGGCCTGGCACGAGGCCGGGCATGCCATCGTCGGCGCGGTGATCGACGACGGTTTTCTGCCGGTGCACAAGGTGACGATCATCCCGCGCGGCCAGTCGCTCGGCAGCACGATGTTCATGCCCAGCAAGGATATTTTGAATCAGGCCAAGCGCCGCGTGCTCAACCAGATATGCTACGCAATGGGAGGGCGCGCCGCCGAAGAGCTGGAGATGGGCGACATCACCAGCGGAGCCTCCGGCGACATCAAAATGTCGACCAAGCTGGCGCGCAAAATGGTCTGCGACTGGGGCATGAGCCCGCTCGGGCCGCTGGCGCTGGGCGACACTCAGGATCACGTCTTTCTGGGGCGCGAGATCGCGCGCGAGCAGAATTACAGCGAGCAGACCGCTCAGAAGATCGACCAGGAGATTCGGTCGATTGTGCAGACCCAATACGAGCGCGCGGTCAAGGTGCTGAATGACAACAAGAAGGCGCTCGATACGCTGGCCGAGGCGCTGCTGGAGCACGAGACGGTCGAGGGCAAGCACGTTTACGAGATTCTCGAGCACGGCAGTATCCGCTCGCCCATCCGCCCGGTCGAAACCGCCAAGCAGCCCCGTCCCGAGGAGCAGGTTGGCGAGGCCGCCAAAGAACGCCGACCCGAGGAACTCGGGCCGGAAGGCAATGCTGTCGGGGCACCGGCCTAACTGCTTTTAGCCATGTCATCCCTGCCCCCCACTCCCACCAGCGGGCTCGACGCCCTGCTCGAATCCCTCGGCGAAGAAGGGCGCGGACGCCTGCTGGAGCTGCCGCGCGAGGAGCGGCTGGCCGAACTGGCGCGCCAGTTGGTTCAGGACGAGGACACGGCGCTCGAAACGCTCTCGGAAGCCTCGCGGGTGCAGATTCGGAAAAATTTCGACCTCAAATCGGACGGTTCGGTGCGTCTGCCGCTGCGGGTCATCCACGAGTATCAGTGCCTGCCGATCGAGCCGGTGGCCACCGCCAAGCCCGGCGCGCTCGAGCTGGTGACGGTCTGGCCGCCCGAC
>CAYQTM010000087.1:0-6891 GCA_964420355.1 uncultured Opitutales bacterium | reverse complement strand
GGGTAGCTGGGCGCGGCGTGAGTGGGGGGGTGCTGGGGCAGCGCTTGCAGAGCAATGGGCGATGGCGGGGCGATCATGCGCTGTTGGAGGGCGACGGTGGCGAACTGGATTGGCGGGCGGCGCTGGCCTCGGCCTACCGGGCGATGGAAGCGACGCAGCCTTACGCTGAGGGTTTGGAAGGCGGGATCGTGCAAGTCGAGGTACTCGCCGATCGAAAGGAAAGTGCGCGGGTGAACTTGCGGGTCGATGCCGAAAAGTTTGCTTGGGACGCGCTGGCTTTGGAAGGCGTGGGTGCCGGACTGGCGGCGAAGTGGACAAGCGCGGGCTGGCGGGTCGATCCGATGCAAGTGGCCTGTGCGGCGATTGACTATGAAGGGCGCGGGCGGGCGGAGCGTGTTTTTGCACAAGTGGAATTGGATGGGGTTTTGGCGGTGAATTCGCAGGAGGGGCTGATGCCGCAGTTGGCAGTTGGGTTGATGGCGGATTGGGTCGAGACGAAAGAGCGGGGTTTTGAGGCGACGGTGTTGCGGGCGCGGGGTTTGTCGGGCGGCGAATTTGAGCTGGCTGGGCGGAGCGCGTTTGCGGGGCAGGAAAGTGAGTTTTCGGCGCGTTTGAATCGCGAGCTGGCGGGGGAGGTGCGGTTGGAAACGACGCTGGATGCGGCGGTGATCGAAGGTCTACTGGGCGAACGGGCGGAGCCGCTGCTCGATCAGCTGGCGCTGACCGACCCGTGGGGGGTGCGGGTGACGGGGGCGCTCGCCGCCGGAGGCCAGCCCGTCGCCGCCGCCTTTCAAGTGCAGACCGGGCACTTCGCTTTTCGCGAAGCGCCGGTCGAATCGGTCAGCCTGCGCGGACATTACACCGACGGGCGGATTGAGGTGCCGGAGATCGACTTGCGCCACTCGGACGGGCGGGTGCGCCTGAGCTACGCGCAGGAGCTGGCCAGCCAGCGCTTCTGGCTGACCGCCAACGGCGGGTTTCGCCCGCAGTCGATGAACACGATCTGGAAGGACTGGTGGGACGTGATCTGGGAGGACTTCACTTTTGGCGGGCTGCCGCAGGCGAGCTTCTGGATTGGCGGGCGGCTGGGCGATGAGCGCACGCTGCGTTGGTTTGTTACGGCGGCGGGCGAGGACGTGGGGTTTCGCGGGGTGCCGATGGAGCGCCTGAGTGCGCGCGCCTACGGGCGTGACCGTTTGACCATCGTCGACCGCATCGCGGCGCGGCGCGGCGATTATGCGGTGGATGGGGCGCTGGCTTTTGTGGTGCGCCCGGATGTGCTGCGCCTGCTGAGCACCCACTACGACATCGAGGCGCGGCTGCCCTTTGCCGACGGCCAGCGCATTTTCGATGATTCGCTGGGCGAATTTATCGGGCGCTTCGAGAGCGCGGGCGCGCCGCTGATCGAGATCGAGGGGAAGGTGCACGGCAACTACGAGCCAGCGCTGGCGGCGGGCGACCGCTTTCGGCTGCTGGCACGGCTGGATGCGCCACTGCGCTTTTACGACACGCCCTTCGACGCGCTGGAGGTCGAGGCGCGCGGGCTGGGCACGCAGATCGACGGCACCGTGCTGCGCGCCGGTTTTGCGGGCGGCGAAGGGCGCGGCAGCTTTTCCCTCACCGGCGACCCCGAGGCGCGCTGGCTGAGCTTCGACGGGCAACTGCTCGGCACCGACCGCACCCGGCTGGCCAACGAGACGCCGGACTTTGGCGACCCCGATCCCTCGCCGCTCACGCTGGAAGAAGAAAGCCAAAGCGAAACCGAGGGCGAAGCCGAATCCGACCCCGTGCCCACCTCGGTCGACATCGTGCTCGCCGCCGGCGGGCCACTCGACCATCCCCTCGCCTTTAGCGGCGAGGGCACGCTCGGGGTGCGCGACCCCAACCTCGGCGAAATTCGCCTGCTCGGGCCGCTCACCCGTCTGCTGGAATCGACCCCGCTGCCCCTCGGCTCGCTCAAGCTCGACAGCCTCAGCGGGAACTTCACGATGGCTGACGGCATCCTCGACTTCTCACGCATCGAGATCACGGGGTCGAGCACGCGCATCGTCGGGCGCGGCCAGATGGAGCTGGCCAGCGAAGCGCTCGACTTCCGCCTCCGCGTCTTCCCCCTGCGCGAAATTGGCATCCCCATCTTCAGCGAGCTGACCCACATCTTCGACCCCATCTCCTACGCCATCGAAGTCGCCCTCGGCGGCACCCTTGATGACCCGAAGCCACGCCTCGTCCTCGGCAGCCAAAAAACCAACCCAGATTGACCCTGCAACCGCCCTACCCTGTCGAAGCCGTCGAAGGCGCTCCGCCGCGCGATCAACTGCGCAATTACGGCTTAGGTTTTGGGTGGGTTGCCGACTTATGCGGGGTTGAATGGATCCTGATAAGCCGCCAGATTTTCAGCAGGTTGAGGCTGTGGTGCGCGACCCCGAACGGGTGGCCGCGCTGGAGTCGTATGGCTTGTTGGATACGGCTCCCGAGGAGGATTACGAGTGCGTGACGCGCCTGCTGCGACACCTGTTGGATGTGCCGATTGCGCTGGTGAGTCTAGTGCATGTCGAGCGGCAGTGGTTTAAGGCGCACTTAGGGGTGGAGGCGGAGCAGACGTCTTGCCGCGATTCTTTTTGCAAGTTTGCGATGGCGGCGCGGCAGCCGATGGTAATCGACGATGCGCTGCGCTACTCGTGGTTTAAGGATAATCCGCTGGTGACGGGGTCGCCGGGCATTCGTTTTTACGCGGGTGTGCCGCTCATCAATCAAGAAGGCCACGCGCTGGGTTCGCTTTGCGTGATCGATACGCAGCCGCGTGAACTGGCCAAGGAGCAACTGGAAATGCAGACTTGTCTGGCGCGGCAGGTGGTTACCCTGCTGGAGCTGCGGCGCTCGGTGAAGCGGCTTTCGCAGCAAAAGGTGGAGTTGGAGGCTGCTCAGGCGGCGGCGCGGGCGGAGTCGCAGAACACGCGGCAGGTGCTGGCCAATATCAGCCACGAGATTCGGACGCCGATCAACGGGGTCTGCGGCATTACGTCGCTGCTGGAGCGCACGGATATGGATGCGCAGCAGCGGGAGTGGCTGGGGATGATACGCGACAGCTCGAAGATGCTGCTCACCATGATCAACGACGTGCTGGATATGTCGAAGATTCAGGCCGGGCAGTTGCATTTGGCGAAGAGCCGTTTAATCCGCGGTCGTGCATCGGCACCTGTGTGAATGCCGTGCAGGTGATCGCGCGGGATAATCGGGTGGAGCTGAGCACGCACTTTGCGGCGGATACACCGATCTGGTTTCTGGGCGATGGCGACCGGTTGAAGCAAATTTTGCTCAATCTGCTGAATAATGCGCTGAAATTTACGGAAAACGGCACGATCAAGGTGCATTTGGGGGCGCGCGCGCTCGATGAGGCGGGCGATGGCGATTCGGCGCATGCGCAGCGCTGGCGGCTGGATTTTTCGGTGACCGACAGTGGGGTGGGAATCGAGCCGGACGTGCTGGAGACGCTGTTTCAGCCCTTTCAGCAGGGGAAGAATGCAGTCTCGCGTAAAAACGGTGGCACGGGTCTTGGGCTGACGATCTGTCGGCAGCTGTGTCACTTGATGGGTGGCGACATCTGGGCCGAGAGCACGCCGGGCGAGGGTGCCACCTTCAGCTTCTACCTCGTGTGCGATCCCGATACGAAGTCACTGAGCAGCGGACAGGGCAATCAAGGGACGCTGGCGGGCTTTGAAAATCTGGCGCAACGGTTTCCGCTGCGCATCATGCTGGTGGACGATGCGCCGATCAATCGCCATCTGATGAAGAGCGTGCTGCAGCGGCTTGGCTACGCGCCGGTCATCTGCGAGAATGGTGCCGAGGCGGTGGCGGCTGCCGAGCAGCAGGACTTCGATCTGATTTTTATGGACATTCGAATGCCGGAGATGTCGGGCATCGAGGCCTCGCGCGCGATCCGCGAGGGCATTGGCCAGCGCCCGCCAGAAGAGCGGCATTTGCCCTTTATTGCGGCGCTGACCGCCGATGCGATGAAGCAGGACATCGACTCGTGCTTCGAGGCCGGAATGAATTGCTATCTGACGAAGCCTTTTATGCCCGAGGATGCCGAGCGCTTCATCAAGCACAACTGGGAGCGCATTACCCAGCAGGTCATGGCACCAGAGCCGATGGACTGGATGGTGTAGGCGCTATTCGTCTGGCGTTGGGTTTTTGCTAAGGATGGCGTTGGCGGGGGCGAAGTCGATCTGCTGAGATTCGCCGTTGATGGTGACGCGGTATTGGCCGTAAAAGGCGTCGAGGGTGACGAGGCCATTGGCGTCGGCCTGGCCTTGCCAGTGGGTGTGCCACTCCTCTTTCAGCAATTGGTGGAGCGCGTCGCCGGGAGGGAGGCGATTCCAGTCTTTGTCCCAGAGGGCGGCTTCGGGGATCCACATCTGCTCTTCCCAGAAGCCCCAGAGCGTGATGCCGTCGACGGCGGGGTGGGCGAACATCATGCGAAAATAGCGATCCAGAGATTCGGCGCGCTCGATGTCAGTGCCGATCTCAAAAGTGGCCTCGGTGATGTAAACGGGAAGGTCGAAGGCGGCGAGGCGGTCGAGGGCGTCCCAGGCGTGTTCAAGGCGGAGGCTCCCGTCGACGCGCCCCTGCAAGCCCAAGCCGGCGAGCGGCACGCCCTGCTCGAGGAGGCTGTTTGCGAGGTCGATATAGCGGTCGAGCTCGGAGTTGTTGAGGACGTTGAACTCGTTGAGGGTCAGCTTGGCGTCGGGGTCGCCGGCGAGCATGGAAGAAACCATGTCGAAGGTGGCGTCGCCGAGGCGGTTGCGGAAATAGCGGTGGTGGAGCATTTCGTTGTTGATGTCGTAGCGATCGACCAGACCTTTGTAGCGGCTGGTGACCTCGTGCCCGCGGCGGCGCAGCACCTTGCGCAGATCGTCGTCTTCCATCTCTTTCTGCCAGTCGTTGATGCGGCTGTCGACATCGGATCCCCAGAAGGTGCAGTGCGCTTTGAGAAAGAGATCATGCTCCTTCGCCCAGGCAAAAATTGCATCGGTCAGCTCAAATTTTTTCTCCTCGAACTCTTTTTCGGTGAAGAACCAGTAGAGGGTGGCGGGCGTTACGCTGTTAAAATAAGTCAAAATCGTGTCCAGATAGCGCTGGCGGTCGGCCTTGCTGGTTTTGTCTTCGCGAAGCACCTTCTGCTCGATGTTGGCACCAAAGAGAAAGGCGTGCTTGACCAGCTCGACCTCGACCTGAGCGTTGGGTGGAGCCTGAACGGTCAACTGCCCCATGCGGTGCTGGCGGATCAAAGGGTCGGTCAACGCCTTGATGCCAGGCTCGGTTGGTTTGCTATCGAGGAGCCGGGCGTTTTCGAGCGCGATTTCGCCCAGCTCCAGCTCTGCGCCCTGCCCTTCGACGAAGACGCCTTTTAAGAAATATACACCGACCTCGGCGGCTCCGGCGGGTGCCTGAAAGCGGATCTCGTGAGGTGCCAAAGCGGTGTCGAAGACCTTGAATTTCTTTTGATAAATCGGCTCGCCCGCAAGGTCGCGCACATCGAGCTGCATGAGCGGATAGCCGCCCTTGGAAGGCATCCCGCGCGCCATGACGCGGATGCGCTGTTCCCCGCTTTGGGCGAACTCCACCCACTCGCTGATGCCGCCGTATTTTTTGAAGCGCAGCCCACCTTCCGGCAGTTCCTCTGGCTGATTGAGCCGTTCACGCGCCGCGATCGGCTGCCACTTCAGCCAGTCTGCGGTGTCGACGGGGGTCTCGAAGCGCAACGCCATGCCCGGCAGCGGCTGGGCAGGTGGGTAGGCGTAGTCCTCCGGCAAACGAATTTCCTCCGGCTCCTCCTTCACGGCAGCAGCCTCGGGTTGTGGGCGATCTTTCCACCAAAAGCCCATGAGGCTGGCGCTGCAGAGGCCAAAGATAAGCAAAAAGAGAAGGGAATACTTACGATTAAGAGAGGGCATAGAGGCTGAACGGCATCACCCAACTGCGCTTTAGTCTTTTCACCCCATACCCGTCGCCAGGGTGATGCAGCGGCATGTAATTTTTCACCTTTACCAATTGACAGCGCTGCGCTCACTTTACAATCATAGTGGCTGGGGAACTTACCATATTGCCGAATATAACCGTTATTATCTGTGCGCATAACTCGCGCGAGACCTATCTGCGGCGGACGCTGGAGGGGCTGCAAGCGCAAACGCTCTCGACGCAAGACTGGGAGCTGGTGCTGGTGGATAACGCCTCGTCGCCGCCGCTGAGCGAGCGGTTTTCGGTGGATTGGCATCCGCAGGGGCGGCTGGTGCTGGAGCCTGAGGCCGGGCTGACTAAGGCGCGTCTGCGGGGGATCGCGGAGGCTAAGGGCGAGCTGCTCATTTTTGTCGACGACGACAATGTGCTGGCGGAGGATTATCTGGAGACGGCGCAGCGGCTGATGGCGACGCACCGCTGGCTGGGTGCGATTGGCGGCGCGCTTTACCCCGAATACGAGGTGCCGCCGCCCGAGCCCTTTTTTAACGAGCAACTGCTGGCGATCCGACGGCCCAAGGAATCGCGCTGGTCGAATGTGCTGAGCGACTGGGAGTCGCAGCCCTGGGGCGCCGGGCTGGTCATCCGCAAGGTCGTATGCGAAGCTTATCAAGAGACGGTGGGGCGCGACCCGCGTCGGCACTTGTTTGGGCGCAAGGGGAACTCGCTTTCGAGCGCGGAGGACATTGACATGGTTTACCATTGCCACCCGCGGGGCATGGGCTTGGGGGTGTCCACCGAGCGGGGCCGGACCCTTCTCCCCCCCAAGGGGCGTCTCGGGGCGGACTCCCTCAATCGGCTCTGGCGTGGCGTACTCATCTCCACCGGGGCGTTGGCGAAGCTCTGGAATCGCCCGGTTGACCTGCCCCCGCCACA
>CAYQTM010000086.1:0-6894 GCA_964420355.1 uncultured Opitutales bacterium | reverse complement strand
CGATCGACACGGCCGGGCCCACCAGCGGCGCCACCAGCGTCAGCGCCGTCTGCATGAAGTTGGTGAGAATATCAATGGCGACTTCAAGATTCATCGAGTAGGAAATTCAGGATGGGGGGATGCCGTAGTCAGAAATTAAAGCTCTCGACCAGCGATCGAATGACCAGATACCAGCCATCAACCAGCACGAAGAGCAACAGCTTGAAGGGCATCGAGACGATGACCGGCGGCATCATCATCATGCCCATCGACATGAGGGTGGAAGCCACGAGAAAGTCGACGATCAGAAAGGGGATGAAGATCAAAAAGCCCATCTGAAACGCCGTGCGCAGCTCGCTCAATACGAAGGCGGGAATCGCCACGCGCATCGGCACTTCGTCGATGGTGGTCTGCCCGACGCCCGAGAGTCCGAGGAAAAAGTCGATGTCGCTCTCGCGGGTCTGCCGCAGCATAAAGCCGCGCATCTCGTCGCCCGCCGCCTCCAGCGCCTGCTCGGAAGTGATTTCGTCCGCCATGTAGGGCTGGAGCGCGTTCGAGTTGATCCGCTCCCAGACGGGTGCCATCAGGAAGAACGTTAGGAACAACGCCAGCCCGATAATAATCTGATTGGAAGGCGCCGAATTGACGCCCACCGCCTGCCGCACAAAGCTCAGCACAATCACGATACGCGTGAAGCTGGTCATCAGCATGACCATCGAGGGCGACCGGCTGAGCACGGTCATCTATACGACGAGTTGCAAGGCGATGCCGGGCTCGTTTTCCTCGCCGCCGCCGTTGAAATCAAGGGTGATCGACAGCGGGTCATTCACCGCCTGCGCCGGCAGCAGAGCGGGCATCAGCGCCAGCCCAAACCAGAGCGCCAGCCGCAGCAGCAGCCGCACGCACCTACCCCTGAATGCGTTTGCTATGGCAGTATCATTCATGGGCGCGAAGAATTTCTAGCGGGTTGGCGCGAAGCGATGGCCTCGCTGATTTGGGCGAAGACGCCGAAGCCGGGAAAGCCGGTTTTGCGCTTGCCGGGGCGCTTTTCGGAGCTGTCGATCATCCGGGCGAAGGCTTCAGAGTCTTGCGATTGCTCGCCGTTAGTTTCCGCCGCAGGCGGCTCCGGCAGCCCGCAAAGGTCGTTGATAAACCCCTGCCCTACCCCGAGCAGCCGCCGCTCGTTGCCATAGCGCACGACAACCAGAAACTGCCGCCCGCCGAGCATGGCCGTCTCCTCGACTTGCAGATGGCTGCCGGGCTTGCGCAGCATCTTCCGAAAAAATCCGCTGCGCGAAAGAAAGAGCGCGCCCATGCCCATCGCCGCAACAATGGTCAGCGTGCCGAAGAGGCGCACCATCGGCGCGAGGTCGTCCTCCCGCTGCGCCCGCGAGGCCGCCAGCTTCTCGCTCAGGCCGCCGCTGGCGCTGGTCGTCGCCGCCGCCGAGGCCTCGACTTCCGCCGACTGAGCCGTCGGCGCTTGCAGCGCAACCGGCTCGGGGTCGGCCTCCGACTGCCCAGACAGCACGCCCGGCATCGACGCCAGCCCCATCCCGACCGCCAGAGCCAGCGTCTTCAGCGTGTCCGTAATCTTGCGAAAAATCCAGCGCGCGCGCCTGCCCTTTGGCAGCGCTCGGCCAGACGCATTGCCCGACCTGTTGCGGTCGAGCGGCGGCACCGTCTGTGATCGGTGCGCCCATCTGTAGTTGAGAATCATGTTGCCCGCCCTTTATTTACCAGCCCGCCAGCTACTTCAGCCCGCCGACCAGCTCTGTGAGTTTAATGCCAAAATTGTCTTCGACCACCACGACCTCGCCATAGGCAATCAACTTGCCGTTAACATAGAGGCCGACCGGATCTTTTGCCTGCTGCTTGAGCTGCAAAACAGAGCCCGGCGACAGCTCGAAGATCTCCCGCATCGGAAGCTCGCACGAGCCGAGTTGCACCGTGACCCGCACCTTGACATCCATCACGACGTCCAGATTTTTGCTGTCAGAAATGCCGTTCATCATTCAGTTCCTTAAGTGTGTGTTCGCTTGGAAATTGAAAACTACCAGACTACTGGTTTAGTCCTTGTCCTGAGTAAAATCTTCGAGCACCTTGATCGCCACGCGCCCCTTGTCGATGCCCACCTCGCCCTTGTAAAAGGTCGAGCCTTCGAGCCGCAGTCGCGCCTGACTCAGCATCTTGCGCGGCATTTCGAGCACATCGCCCGGACGCAGCGCCAGCACATCCATCACGCTCATGTCGAAGCAATCCCAATCGGCCTCGACGTTGACCGAGATGTTGCTGTAGGACTCGCGCCAGTGCGCCTCTTTCTTGGTGGCGCTCGAGCGCCCGAAATTCAGTTGATCCTCCTGCATCTTCTTAATCACCGGCTCCACCGTATAGTAGGGAACCGCGATCTGAATCGGCTCGGAGCAGTCGCCGATCATCGCCTCCATCGTCAGGATCAGCATGATGGCATCTGAGGGCGAGGTCTGGAGGAAGCGTCCGCTGTTTTCGCGTCCGATGATCTGGGCGTTCATTTCGAGAATGTCCTCCCACTGGCGGCACCATTCTTCGAGCACGATGCCGACAACATCCTCCATCAGCGCCACCTCGATCTCGGTCAGGTAGCGCTCGTCGCGCACCGAGTGCCCCTTGCCGCCCAGCAGGCGGTCGATGATCGTCATGGCCAGACGCGGTGCCATATCCATCACGCACACCCCGTTGAGCTGCTCCATTTTGAAGAGCAAAATGTGGGTGGGGTTCGGGATCGACTCGGTGAATTTTGCGTAAGGCGTCGTGTGAAGCTTCGACATCTTCAGGCTGAAATCCATCCGCAAAAACATGGACAGCCGCGCCGCAAGATAGTGAATAAACTGCTCGTGGCGGATACGCACCTGCCGCAGCTCGGTCTCCGTCAGGAAGACCGGATTGCGGAAGTCGTAGGTCTCGACGTGGATGTTCTCCGTCGCATTGAAGCGCTCGCCGGACTCGCTATAGATGGTGAAAGTCGGGCCATCGTCCGACCCCATCATCAAGCTGTCGATATCGGCCTGACTCAGAAAGTCAGCGATGTCGTTCTCCGTTTCGGCGTCGATCTCGAAATCTTCTTCGTCGGCCATGACAGGGTGCGTTCGGTGTTCTTCGGTTCGGATGCGGCGGGTTCTCGTCCTATTGAACGACGAACTCGCTGAAGTAGAGCTGAGTAATGACCCGTTCCTGGAGGGCGTTTTCGTAGGCGGCGATCAGATCGCTGCGCAGTTGGTTCTTGATCCCCGGGTTCTCGAGATCGCTGAGCGAGAGGCTGGAAAGGAGACCGAGCGTGGTGTCGATCAGCTTCGCCTTGTTGCTCTCGATCGTATCGACAAAGCCCGGATGCTCGCCTTCGACGGTGAAGCTCACCTTGACGTAGCGGCTTTTCAGGGAGCCGGCCAGATTGGTGATGATGCTGTCGAATTCGTAGCTGTTGGCGCTGCCGTAACCGCCGTAATCACCACCTTTGTCATCGCCATAACTGCCCGATTTTTTCTTATCGGACTTGGCTTGGCTGTCCTTGGCATCGGCATCGGCTGAGGCGTGCTCGCTGGCACCAGTCTGCTTGGCGACCGCCCCCTTGATCTTGGGGATCAGAACGAAGTCGGTCATCATGAAAGACAACACCGGCAGCAGAATCAGGATTGCCAGCACGGGTATCCCGGGGTTGCCGCCCTTGGCCGCGCCTCCAGCGGGGGCTGCGGCGGGCAGTTCTTCTACGGTATCTTCGTCGGACATGGGTGAAAGGGGCTGAGCGTGAATGCGGCGGCCTACGCCTCAGGCGCGTTAGCGCTTGAGGTTGACCACTTCGTTGAGAATTTCGTCGGATACGCTGACGATCCGGGCACCGGCCTGGAAGCTGCGTTGAGTGGAGATCATGTTGGCGAATTCCTCGGTCAGATCGACGTTGGAGTATTCGAGCGCACCGGCCTGCAAGGTGCCGAGGCCGCCCACGCCGGGCGTGTTATTGGCGATGCTGAGCGCGGTGCCGCCCTTAATGCCAGCGGCGTCAAAGCCGGTGTAAAGCCCCTCGCCTTCCTTCACCAACGCCTGAGGGTCGGAGAAGTCGGTGAGGAGAATCTGTCCGAGCACGAATGAGTTACCATCGCTCATCTGGATATTCAGCTCGCCATTGCTGGCAACCGAGAAGCCCTCAACCTTGGGGGCAGCAGCCTCGGCTTCCGCATTGGTTCCGCCATAGCCGGCGGTGTCGAGGCGGGTGCTCGCCGTGTCGACGAGGTATTCCAGATTGATGTCGCCGACCGTCGCAGGCGCGGTGGCCGGGAAGTTGGCCGTAAAGGTCAAGTCCGTGGGATCGGTGCCGGTCGCATTGTAAGTCAGCTCGCCGCCAACCATCCCCTGCACGCGGTGGCCGCTGGCCGAAGCCAGATAGCCGCGGTCGTCGATGCGCAGATTGCCCGCGCGGGTGGCGTATTCGGTACCGCTCACCGCGTCTTGCACGCGGAAAAAGCCTTCGCCGACAATCGCGATGTCGGTGTCGACACCAGTCGGCGCAACCGCGCCCTGCGTGAAGCGCCCGCTGATCGCGCCGAGCTGCACGCCGTTGCCCACCTGAGTAGCAGGCTTATTGGTCGAGCCGTTGCCGCTCGGAGCCGAGCGCTCCAGCACATTGCTGAAGCTCTCATTGTATTCGGTACGAGCGGACTTATAGCCGATCGTATTCACATTGGCGATGTTGTTGCCCACGACTTCCATGCCGCGGGTAAAAGTGCGAAGGGCGCTTACGCCACTGACGAGTGAGCCAAACATAGCTTTCCTTAATTTCGGGTTTTACTGACTACTGGGATTTACTGGGAAAAAATTTGTGAGAGGTGATCCTGGGAACGATCAGGCCTCGGCAGGAGCGGGAATGCGCACTTCGGTGACATTCTCCGGGCGGACGCGGGCAGCGCCGATGTCGAGGTAATAGCCCTCGTTGTCGCGGCCAACTGTGTCGACGGTGCCTTGGATCGGGCCATTGGCACCGGTTGCAGTGACTTCGCGTCCAAGGTAATTCTGCACGGCGAGCACGCGCTGGTCTTCGGTGAAGGCCTCGAAGCTGGCCGATAGATCCTTCATCTGCTCCAGCGAAGTGAAGCTGGCCATCTGCGCGATGAACTCGGTGTCCTTCATCGGCTCCATCGGATCCTGATTGGTCATCTGAACCGAGAGGAGCTTGAGAAAGTCATCGCCATTGAGAGTTGCGTTGGGGGCGCGCGGAGGCTCCTGAGTGGAGTAAGCCGTGGCCTGTTGGGTGCTGGTTATCGCTGAGGTCATGATGTTGGGAATTGGGCTTAAACACGATTGGGACGGGCGTTGCTGAGCGTGTCGGCAAAGGCCTCGCTCTCGGGTTGCTCCCAGAGACGGTGGGTGGCCTGCTCGCGGCTGTCGCGCTGGCTGCTCTGGCGGCGGCCGTCGGCAAGATCCTGCTGCGCCTGCTGGTTTTGCGACTGGCGGGCGTTGGCGTCGCCCCCTTGTTGGTCAAACTGCGGATGCGCGAGCTGGATGCCACGGGAAGCGGCATTGCTGCTGAGACGGCTCCAGGCTTGGCTAAGATCCTGACGAAGCTGGGCGTCATCGGCACCAGAGAAGCGCACTTGCACGCCTTGCGCCGTGGCGCGGAGGCTCACCTGCAGGCGCTCGCCGCCCGGAAGATCGAGTGCCACGCGAACGGTGCTGCGGTTGTTGGCCTGCATGCTGTCGAGGTGGCGTTCGAGGGCAGCACTGAGCTGATGGGCGCGGGGGCCGGAAGCCTCGGCGGTGGGTGCCGAGCCGCTGGGACGTGCCTGGCTCTCAGTGCGGAGACTGGATTGCAGCTCGTCGCCGGTGGCCGGCTTGAAGTCGAGGGTCGGCTTGCCTGCGGTGGGATTCTGCTGGGAAAAGTTCACGGAAGCCGGGCGTTGCGAGGCCATGGCCTCAGCAGCCGACCCGCTCTGGGTAGCGGGAGCGGCGGCGCGGGATTCGGGAATGGTTTCCGTGGACGGCATCACCGACTGTTGAGCACCGCCCGTGCCACTATTGGATTGATTTATCGCAACTTGCTTATTTGCAGCAGCTTGCGCTTGATTAAAAACTCGATTTTGTTCCTTGTCCCCCTCAGCGCGATTGGGGCGGCTAGAAGCGGCAGAAAGCGCCGAGGCAATTTTTTCCGCCTGCTGGCTGGCCTGAGCTTCCGCGCGGGGATTGGGGCGAAGCTCGGCAGTCTTTGCCGCCTGCTCCGGCTTGATCGCCTGTTCGATGACTTGGGCCGGCTGATTTTCCTTTGCGGTGGCCGCCTGCGCGTTCGGATTGGCCTTGGCTTTCGACGCGGCTTCCACTGCTTCTGCCGAAGCAGCGGCGTGGGGGGGGCGGGCGGGCGTGCCAGAGACCCTCGCCTCGGCGGCAACCTTCTCGCCTCCCTTGGCTTGGGCTGTTTGCGCGACCTCAGTTCCGGGCACAACCTTGCCCTCACCTTGTGCCGCCTTGGCCTGAGCTGGTAATATAACATTCTCCGTAATTTTCGCGCCAGGGGTCTCCGACTGCGCAGCCTTAGCTTGCGCGGCCACGGACTTAGGCTCGGCTGGCGTATTCGCCACAACTGCCTGCGCCTGAGCGGGCAAAACGACGGGTGCTGTGGTGGGATGAGTCGCCTGCTGGCCTTCTGCCTTCCCAGAAGTCGGAGCGGTCTGAGCCTCGCCCTGAGTTGGCTTTGCCTCCTCACCTTCAATCGCTTTGGCGGCCTCGCCCTCGGTATTCTGGGGCTGTTCGGGTTGACCGGCTTCCGCCCCTTCTGTCCAAGCGGCGGCGTGGGGGCCGCCGTCCCCGGCGTGGACTGGGTCGCCGATGACTACAAGGGGGGGGACGGCGGCAAGGTGTACAACCGCATGACCACGGTCAAGGGCCTGTTCACCGCCG
>CAYQTM010000085.1:4997-6907 GCA_964420355.1 uncultured Opitutales bacterium | reverse complement strand
GTAACCTCTTTCAAGAGCGTTTGCATAAGCAGATCGAAGTCTGGGAGCCGGAGGCAGTAAAGGCGGGAGTGGGATTGGACAAGACCCTACCGCCGCCTGCTTTTTCTGGGCAAGGAACGGGCATCTTTGGTTTGTCGCTGCATCTTCGGCTCCTGTTTTCCTGTCTGGTCGATGCCGATTTTCTGGCTACTGAAGCTTTCATGAACCCAGAAGCAGCCGAGCATCGGCCGCGTTATCCTTCGGATATTCTGGAGCAGATGCGTGTGGCTTTGGCGGCTCAACTGGATGCGCTGGAGGCCAGTGCGGCAAATACTTTCGTGAATCAACAGCGGCGCATGATTCGGGAAGCCTGTCTGGCTGCTGCGGGCGACGCCTCTGGATTCTTCTCGCTGACCGGTCCAACAGGCGGGGGCAAGACGCTGGCCTCTCTGGCCTTCGCCTTGGCGCATGCCCGGGCACAGGGGCTGCGGCGAGTGGTTTATGTCATCCCGTTTACCAGTATCATCGAGCAAAATGCCGAGGTTTTTCGGAGGAGGTTTGCCGATCTGGCGGAGCGGTTGGGGGTGGAGCTGGTTCTTGAGCACCACACCAATTTAGAATTAGATCCCAAGAAGCAAACAGTCGCGACGCGTTTAATGGCGGAAAACTGGGATGCGCCGCTGGTCGTGACAACAAACGTCCAGTTTTTCGAATCCCTCATGAGCAATCGCTCTGGACGCTGTCGCAAGCTGCACCGTCTGGCACGTTCGGTCATCATTCTGGATGAGGCACAGGCACTGCCGCCTCGTCTGCTCAGTCCTGTGCTGGCGACCCTGCGCGGGCTGGTCGAAGACCATGGGGCAAGCGTTGTCCTCTGCACGGCGACTCAGCCAGCCTTGGTGCAACGCGAGAATTTTCCTATCGGATTGCCAGCGGTGAAGCCGATCATCCATGACGAAGCGACTCTCTTTCGCTCTCTCAAGCGGGTGGAGACCTACAATCTGGGTCGGCTGGACAATGATGCGCTTTGCCAAAAGGTGCTTGAAGCAGCGAAGGATGGGGCGTTGCTGGTCGTCAATACGACGGCTGCGGCTCGTGAGCTATCCGCACAGTTGGCGGAGAAACTGCCCGTGTTGCATCTGTCGTCTCGGATGTGCCCGGCGCATCGGACGGAGGTGCTGGCAAGAGCCAAGACCCTGCGCGGTGCGCGGGTGCTGGTTTCCACGCAGTTGATCGAGGCGGGGGTGGACATCTCCTTCCCGGTAGTTTTTCGCGCGCTCTGCGGTCTCGATTCCTTTGCGCAGGCCGCCGGGCGCTGCAATCGCAATGGCGAATTGGAGGGCTTGGGGCGAGCTTATCTGTTTGAACCCACGGCCTACCCGCTGCCGAAGGTGCTTGCCGATCTGAAGCAAGGGGCGGATATCACCAGCGCCCATATCCTCGAACGTTTTGCGGAAGGTGACCTGCTCTCCTTGGAAGCCATTGAACATTATTTTCGCTTGGCGATCTGGCAGGCAGGGCAGCAAACCAATCAATGGGATAAGGGCAAGGATGGCATTTCCGTCTGCAAAGCCTTTCAGGCAGGCGACACCCAGCAAGACCTCTTCCACGCCCTTGGATTCAAGACTGCGGCTGAAGCCTTTCGGTTGATCGAGCAGAAGACGCACCCCGTGCTGATCCCCTGGGGTGAAGAAGGCCGGCGCTTACGGGAGGATCTGAGCTCAAGAGAAAAGGCAGGGCTGCCTCCAACACGGGAGCACTACCGTCGTGCCCAGCGTCTGGTGGTCAATGTCTGGCCTGACGAATACCCAAAATTAAAGCCAAAGCTGGAGACCTACGCAGAGGGCGCTTTTCAATTTCTCATCCACCCCGAAAACGATTACGACAAGCTCACCGGGCTCAAGCCGCCCGATGGGGTGGATGACCCCAAC
>CAYQTM010000085.1:0-4897 GCA_964420355.1 uncultured Opitutales bacterium | reverse complement strand
ACCCGACCCGAGATGAAGGTCGAGCGGGTGTCTTATGATGTCATGACGCCCTCGGCGGCTCGCGGCATCCTTGAGGCGATCTACTGGAAGCCTCAAATTCGCTGGGTGATCGACCGCATTCATGTTCTGCGCCCGATCCGCTTCACCAACATCCGCCGCAATGAGGTGTCGCAGCGGGCGGCTCAACCGAGTGCGGCTCACCTGAAGGGCGGAAAGGCAAAGCCGCTGGGGTTTGCGATTGAAGACCATCGACAGCAGCGCGCGGCCACGCTCTTGCGGGATGTCGCCTATGTCGTCGAGGCCCATTTTGAAGTGCTTGACTTTCGCTTTGAGCGGGGTGGTGCCGAACTGCCCGCCAAAGACTGCGAGGGTAAACATCTGGATATGTTCAATCGCCGGGCGCGCGCAGGACAGTGCTTCCAGCAACCTTACTTTGGCAACCGCGAATTCCCGGCAGACTTCCGTCTCATTGAAGCCGACGAGCCATTCCCGCCGAGCGAGCTGCCGGAGGAGGATCGCGACCGCCACCTCGGCTGGATGCTCCATGACATCGCGTTTCTGCCCGCCAACAAGAAGACACACCCCGACAGCTTCCTCGATGGGCGCGGCAAGCGCGTCCGCGCCGAACCCCGCTTTTTCGAGGCCTGCCTGAGAGATGGCGTCCTCCATGTTCCTCCCTTTGATCACGCCAAAGCCTGACCGCCATGATCCTGCAAGCACTTCATGAACTTTACAAGCGACTGCCGGACATCGATCCGCCGGGGTTTGCCCAGATAGGGGTCAGTTGGGCGATCGTGCTCAGCCCAGAGGGCAAGCTGCTCCGCATCACCTCCTTGCGCCAGCCTGCCGAGAAAGGCAACAAGACCTACCCCCTGAGCCTGAGCGCACCCACCATTGGCAAGCGCACCTCTGCCGCAAAAGCCAACTTTCTCGTCGATAAAAGCGATTATATCTTCGGCGTCGCGCCCGAGGCAGACGAGAAAATAGCCGCCAAGTTGCTTGAGCGTTTCGACCTGTTTAAAGAGTTGCACCTTCGCGCGCAGTCCGAAGTGGACTCCCCTGGCCTGCAAGCCGTTTGTGCTTTTCTGGGAACTTGGGATCCACGAGCCGCCGATGCCATAGACCGCCTTTGTGAGGCTGCGGGGGTCGGCTTTGAGGAACTCAACAGAGCCAACTTCGTCTTTCAATTGTCCGGCGTGGAGGGGTATGTCCATCAGGAACCATCCGTTCGGCAGTATTGGGCCAACTCCGCATCAGCCAGTGCAGATCAGCCCTTGAACGGCTTCTGCCTCGTGACGGGCGAACACGGCGCTCTCGCAAAACTGCACGCACCGGCCATCAAGGGCGTGATTGGTGCGCAATCCTCCGGCGCGTCCATTGTTTCATTCAATCTCCCGGCCTTTACCTCCTATGGAAAGGAGCAAAGCCTGAATGCACCCGTCAGCGAAGCCGCCGCCTTTGCCTACTGCACGGTGCTGAATCATCTGCTGGCCGACCGCTCGCGTCGGCTGCGGATCGGCGACACCACAACAGTCTTCTGGACGGAAAAACCGGCTCCGATCGAAACCGATCTGCTCCACCTCCTCACCAGCGAAAAACCCGAGAGTGAAAGCGTAAAGCAAAGAGTCGAAAAGGTGCTGAGCCGCATCGCAATCGGAAAGCTCGGGCGAGACGACCTCGGCGATGCGACGACGCGCTTTTACCTACTGGGACTGGCTCCCAACGCCTCGCGGCTGTCGATCCGCTTCTGGTATGCTGGCAACTTGGAGGATCTCGCAGAAAATCTTCAAAAGCACCACAACGATTTGCGGATCATCCGGCAATTTGAAGAAGACCCCAAGATCAAGCACCCCGACCCTGCGGTGCCTTCCATCTTTGACCTGCTTCGCCAGACCGCACGCGAGAGCGACGGCATCCCGCCTCTGCTCAGCGGTGCCCTCATGCGCGCCATCCTGCTCGGCAGTCCGTATCCGCAGGCACTCATCAACGCTGTGATGACCCGCATCCATGCCGACCGCGACGTCAACTATCTCAAAGCCGCGATTCTTAAAGCGTGGCTTGTCCGCAATCACTCTGAACCCGTCTCCATTATGCTCGATGAATCCAATCCCAATACCGGTTATCGACTGGGCCGACTCTTTGCCCTGCTCGAAAAAACCCAGCTCGATGCCCTTGGCAACGTCAACGCCCCCATCGGGGATCGCTACTACACAAGCGCCTCAAGCACGCCCCGTGCAGTCTTTGCCCGGCTTCTGGCCGGCTATAAGCACCACATAGCAAAGCTGGAAGGAGGCCTGAAAACCTGGCGCGAGAAAGCTGTCCAGGATGTGCTCGATCCAGTCAGCGACTTCCCCGCGCATCTGCCGTTGGCCGATCAGGCGCAGTTTGCCCTCGGCTACTACCATCAACGAAAAGCCCTCTACAGCAAGGCGGACAAGCCTCTACAAGCACCCGCAGAATCCCTTTCCTAAACCTGAAATCCAACACTATTATGAACCGCTACGACTTCGTATTCTACTTCGACTGCCAGGACGCCAATCCCAATGGCGACCCCGATGCCGGGAACCTGCCCCGCATCGACACCGAGACTGGCCACGGCCTCGTCACGGATGTCTGCCTCAAGCGCAAGGTGCGCAACTACGTCTCGCTGACCCGCAAGAACCAGCCACCACACGATATTTATGTGTCGGAAAAGGCTGTCCTGATCGAGGCGCATGAAAAAGCCTACAAAGCCTTGGACATCGAAGGCGAAGGCGCCGAAGGTAAACGCAAGGGCAGCGGCGATCAGGTCTCGCAGGCGCGCGACTGGATGTGCCAGAATTTTTATGACATACGCACCTTCGGCGCGGTGATGAGTATAAAAGTCAACTGCGGACAAGTGCGCGGCCCCGTGCAGCTATCCTTCTCCCGCTCGGTCGAACCGGTGGTCAGCAGCGAACATTCCATCACACGCATGGCCGTCGCGACCCACGAAGAAGCCAAAAAACAGCAGGGCGACAACCGCACCATGGGTCGCAAATTCACCGTGCCCTATGCGCTCTACCGCTGCCACGGCTTCATCAATCCCTTCCTCGCTGAGCAAACCGGGTTCAGTGATGCAGACCGGGAACTGCTCTTCGAGGCGCTCATCAACGCCTTCCAGTTTGACCAATCGGCGGCTCGCCCCGCAGGCAGCATGAACGCCCGTGAGCTCATCGTCTTTGAACATGACAGCCAGTTGGGGAAAGCGCCTTCGCACCGCCTCTTCGACGCCGTGACCGCAAAGCGCAAACCGCATGTCGAGGTCGCGCGGCACTTCTCCGATTACGAAATCGACATCGACCGAAGTGCCATCCCCGACTCCATCAAACTGCATTGCATGATCGAGAATGAACCCACCGCCTGATCTCGTCCCCCTCTCTGCGCTGCAACACTACCTCTACTGCCCCAGACAGTGCGCCCTGATCCATGTCGAGCAAGTGTGGGCGGAGAACCGCGCAACAGCAGAAGGACAAGTCTTGCACGAAAAGGCGCACTCCGGGACGCACGAGACCCGCCCCGGAGTGCGCTTGGCGCGAGGCTTGCCAGTGGCCTCAACCGAGCACGGGCTGACAGGCATCTGCGACGTCGTCGAGCTGCACGGCGATGGAAAAATCGTGCCTGTTGAATACAAGCGGGGACGCCCCAAGGCGCACCGCGCCGATGAGGTGCAGCTCTGCGGACAGGCGATATGCCTCGAAGCCTCCTTTAACCGTCCCCAAGGCAGCATTGATCGAGGCTATCTCTTCTACGGAAAGCAGCGGCGGCGCACGGAAGTGGTATTCGATGCGGAGTTACGTCGGCTGACCCTTGCAACAGCCGCCCGCACCCGCGCCATGATAGCGGCCTGCCAGACGCCGCCCGCCGACTATTCTCCCCGCCTCTGCGACCGCTGCTCCCTCATCGAGCTATGCCAGCCCAAAGCAATGCGCCTCAAGCGCGGCGTCCAAAGCTGGTTCGCCCGCCAACTCGAAATCGCCGAAAGTTAGCCGCCATCCCCCCATGCGCACCCACCTCAACACCCTCTTCATCACCCGCGACAAAACTTACCTGCACAGAGACGGCGCGGCAATCGACGTGCGTCACGAGGGCAAAAGCCTCCTGCGCGTGCCCCTGCACAACCTCGACGGCATCGTCTGCTTCGGCTGGGACTGCACCGTCAGCGCGGCTCTGATGGGCGCCTGCGCCAAGGCCGATGTCGCCCTTTCCTTCCACACCCCTCACGGAAAGTTTCTCGCTGCCGGACGCGGCTATACCTCCGGCAACATCCAACTGCGCCGCGCCCAATACCGCACCTCCGACAGCCAGGACGGCAGCCTTGCGGTCGCCCAAAACATGGTCGCCGCCAAGATCGCCAACTCCCGCCACAACCTGCTCCGAGCCGCCCGCGACCACGGTGCCAAAGATCCCGCCCGCGCGAAAACCCTCTCAACCACGGCTCAACACCTCGCCTACCGAATCCGCATGACCCAGCAGGCAAACGACCTCGACAACCTGCGCGGCATCGAAGGCGACGCCGCGAGCCTCTACTTCGACGCCTTCAACGCCCTCATCACGGTGCCCGGCTTCACCCTCACAGGCCGACACCGCCGACCACCCCCCGACCCCATCAATGCACTACTCTCCTTCCTCTATACCCTCCTCATGCACGACTGCCGCAGCGCCCTCGAATCCTGCGGCCTCGACCCACAATGTGGCTTCCTCCACCGCGACCGACCCGGACGCCCCTCCCTCGCACTCGACTTGATGGAAGAATTTCGCCCCATCATCGCCGACCGCGCAACCCTCACCCCCCTCAACCCCCAGCAGCCAACCACCCGCGACTTTGACACACTCGAAAACAACGCAGTCCTTCCCAACAAAGACGCCCCCAAAACCC
>CAYQTM010000084.1:0-6949 GCA_964420355.1 uncultured Opitutales bacterium | reverse complement strand
CCATAAGTGCCTGGCGCTCGGTGAGTTGGGTGGCTTGCATGGTCAGCGGGAGCCGCGCATGGCGCGGGCGGCATCGAGGGCGAAGTAGGTGAGGATGCAGTCGGCGCCGGCGCGGCGGATGGCGAGGAGGCTCTCGTCGCGGCAGGCGGCGAGGTCGAGCCAGCCCTGCTGGGCGGCGGCGTGGATTTGCGCGTATTCGCCGGAGACCTGATAGGCGGCGAGGGGCAGGCGGGTCTGCTCGCGCACGTCGCGGATGATGTCGAGGTAGGGGCCGGCGGGCTTGACCATGAGGAAGTCGGCCAGCTCGGCCTCGTCGAGCAGCGCCTCGGTGAGCGCCTCGCGGCGGTTGGCGGGGTTGAGCTGGTAGGTGCGCTTGTCGAGAGCCGTGGTACCCGCCGCGCTCGCGCTGCCCACCGCCTCGCGGAAGGGGCCGTAGTAGGCGCTGGCGAACTTGGCCGAGTAGGCCATGATGGCGACCTGCGCGTGCCCGGCCTCGTCGAGCGCCCGGCGGATCGCGCCGACGCGCCCGTCCATCATGTCGCTGGGGGCGACCAGGTCGACGCCGGCCTCGGCCTGGCGCACGGCCATCTGCGCGAGCAGCTCGACGGTGGGGTCGTTGTCGACATCGCGCCCGTCGGCGGTCAGCAGGCCGTCGTGGCCGTGGGTGGTGTAGGGGTCGAGCGCGACGTCGGTAATGACGACCAGCTCGGGCAGCTCGGCCTTGAGCGCACGGACGGCGCGGAGCACGAGGGCGTCGGGGTTGAGCGCCTCGCCGCCCTGGGCATCCTTCAGCCCGGCCTCGATCTTGGGGAAGAGCGCGACCGCCGGCACGCCCGCCTCGGCCACTTCGCGGCAGTGCTCGACCAAGCGGTGGACGGGCCAGCGCTTCTGCCCCGGCAGCGACTCGATGGGCTCGGCCTCCCCTGCCCCATCGACCACGAAGAGCGGCTGGATCAGGTTTTCGGGTCGCAGCGTCGCCTCTTCGACCATCTGCCGCAGCCCGGGCATCCGTCGCAGCCGACGTGGACGCCGCAAAGAAGCCCAGACAGACGGCGGCTTAAGGGTCTCACTCATCGACTGAAATCTGGCCAACCCAACTCCCTAATGCAAGCCCCGCTTTTAAGGGGTTGGAAGAAAATAAGTGTAGCGATAGGACGCCGGAATTTTGTTCGCTGGCAAGGCGCGACGATGGAGCATATTGTAATCTGTGACTGAGGAGCAACGCCGTCAGCGGGCAAAAGAACAAGTCGGATTGCTACAGTTATTTGCTGACAAGCCCTAAATTCCGGGTTCTACGGCAAAAACCAACAGCCGGCGAGGCGTTGAAGCGCTCTGCCGGCTGAGGTGGTCTTTTCGCGGGATTCCGTTTGAGCGCCGAGGCGATTCCGCCTGCGGCGGGTCGGGCGGTCGGTTGGAATCGACGCTGTTTGGGCTGTGTGTGGGCAAGGGATGCACGGAGCGGCTTGACGGGCGCGGGCGAGCGGGCGGGCGGCCCAGGCCTCTTGAAGTCCTCCGTATTTCCCTTAAATAGCAATTCGGCCACAAAACCCCAGCTTGAGCCAATCGTAAAAATCCAAGCGAAAATGCGGTCAACCCCGTAGGGCTTTTCTACGGGATTGCAGACGGTTTTTACTTTTCATTTTCCCTTTTTACAATCCCGTGACTGGCGGTGGGCTGAAAGATGCGCCATCATGCGTATATTAGCACGATATGTCATTGCAGCCCGCAAGTAATCTGTCAAAAACCTTGACCCAACCTTGATCCGGAAGATTATCGCAAAATTACATAATAACTTGTTAGCCAGAAACTAAAATGGAAGAAACAATTGAACTAAGTAACCCGACTCCCGCTGAGATACTAAGCCTGCGCAAGGACTTGGATCAAGGCGAACAGAGAGAAGAAAGCGTTCGGACGCTACTCGCTTGGTTTGGATTCCAGAGACGCGGAGTATGGGTCTCTGAACAAATCAGATCGATGCTTCAAGCGAACGGAATAACGACTGAACCAGACTTCAATTCTGGATGGATAGATAGTCGCATATCATTCAAACTAGCTCAAGATAGTGAGGAATCAGCAACTGGTTCAGAGCCAAAAGATGACCCAATATGCAAAATCAAAAGCGGAGCCTTTGTCCCTAAAATAGGGATGCTAAAAAGCGCTAATAAACTTCCAGTATCAGTTTGCCGCGATGATCAGATTGAAAAAGCAGTCAGCTTAATGCTGATGAATGATTACTCTCAACTCCCAGTCCTGCAAGGAGGAAGAAAGGTTGATGGTATTATATCTTGGAAAACGATCGGAGGATACTACTCTAAGCACTCCAAGCAGGCTCTAGTAGTTCGGGATTGCATTGAAAGTTTTGTAGAAGTCGTGGAATACGAAACGCCTTTATTTGAAGTAACCAAAAAAGTTATAGATAATGAATATGTTTTAGTTAGGTCGAAAGATCAGCTTATAAAAGGAATTGTAACTACAAGCGATGTAAGCGATCAGTTTCGAGAGCTCTCTGAAGCGTTTTTGCTGGTAGGAGAGATCGAAAACGCAGTGAGGCAACTGCTTAGCGGAAAGTTTAGGCTTTCCGAGATACAAAAGGCTATCAATACAGAGGACGCGGAAAGGCTCGTTACGAGCCTAACGGATCTCACGTTTGGAGAATACGTAAGAATTTTTCAAAACCATGACTCCTGGGAAAAACTAAAATTATCACTAGATCGTGAATCGTTTTGTGAACGTTTGGACACCGTTCGCAAAATACGAAACGAAATCATGCAGTTCCGACCTGATGGAATCAGCCCAGAAGACATCCAAACATTGGCTGACACTGCTCGCTTTTTACGTCTTATCGTACACTAATTGGGCTAACCAGGCGGTTCATACAACTCGCGCAAGCGCTCGCGTATGACCTTGTCGTTATGCTGGGTAATTGGAGAGAGCGATGGTTTGGGCGTCCGCGTGGTGTGCTGGGCTGGGTTGAGCGTGTGGCTGGGTGGTGGTTTGGCATCTGGTGTCTGGTGGGCGTGTTTGTGCTGGCTTGGCATCTTGAGGTGCCCTTTGGGGGTCTTTCGGACTTCGTTTTTATTGCGCTGGCGGCGGTGTTGGTGGCTTGTGATACGGTGCGGACGGCGGGCTTGCGGCGCGGTGCGGCCTTGCTGGGGATAACGGCGCTGATTTCGGCGGTGGTCGAGACGATCGGCACGAAGACGGGTCTGCCCTTTGGGCGCTATATTTACACCGACGCCTTTGGGCCGCGGATCGGGCCGCTGCCGCTGGCCATCCCGCTGGCCTGGATCGTGATTGTCCTGCCGCTGCTGCGGATCGCCTGCCGCGCGGGCGGCGGACGCTTTTTGCTGCTGATCGGCGTGCCGCTGGCGACGGTGGCGGTCGACCTGCTCCTGGAGCCGGTCGCCTGGGATCGCCGGGGCTACTGGATCTGGCTGGAGCCCACCGGCTTCTGGTATGGGGTGCCGGAGCTGAACTTCTTCGGCTGGTTTGCCACCTCGCTGCTGATCCTGCTGGCCTCGCTGCCGCTGCTCGATCTGCCGACCCGCCAGCGCCTCGCCCGACCCGCCCCGCTGAGCGTCATTGTGCCGGCGAGTGTGGTCGGCATTTTCAGTCTTACGGCGACGGTGTCGGGCTATCTGGCCGCCAGCATTCTGGGCTTTATTTTGCTTGGCCTGCTACTGCTTTCCCTGCGGCTGAAAAAAAGGCTGAAAAATTAAGCGGCTTGACGCGGGCTTGCCGTCGGAGTGATTTTGCGAGATAATTGCCAATTCACACCAGCATGGCCTCTGCAAGTAAATTACCGACGCGAACCCCGCAGCGCGGGCTCGATTCTATCGCGAATGACCCGCTGATCCGGCGCATCCGGCAACATGCCGAGCGGCGCATGGAGATCGCGTCGGGGTTGCCGCGCGAGGAGCGTTTTCCTGCGTATCAGCGCTTTGTCGAGCTGGAGTCGGATATGCTGCGGCGCTATCACGAGAAGGGCGATAGCGGGTTTCAGGTCTGCAGGGCGCGCGCGATCGTGCTGGATGTGCTGCTCGATTACCTCTTTGCCGATGCCCTCGCTACCTACGAAAACAAGCATGGCTCCCTGCCCTGTCGCATGGCGCTGGTCGCCACCGGCGGCTATGGACGCGGCGAGCTGGCTCCCCACAGCGACATCGATCTGATGCTGCTCTTCCCCGAGAAGCGGCGTGGCGAGGAGATGAAGGCCTTTGAGGAAATCATCAACGAGGAGATTCTCTACCCGCTCTGGGATCTGCGCTTCAAGGTGGGCAACAGCTCGCGCACCTCGGAGGAGGCCATTCAGGAGGCCAGAAACGAGATCAAATCGAAGAACGCCTTCCTCGATGCGCGCTTTATTTGCGGCTCGCGCGGGGTCTTTCAGTGTTTTCGCGAGGAATACGAGATTTTTATTCGGCGCAATAACGTGCGCGAGTATATTGACCAGCGCCTGAAGGACAAGCGCGACCGCCACCATCGCTACGGCGGCTCGGTCTATGTGCAGGAGCCGGACGTCAAGCACGCGATGGGCGGCCTGCGCGACTTCCATTCGGTCATCTGGCTGGCAAACCTCAGTCAGGGCATCCGTGGCCTCGACAAGCTGGCCGACTCCAAATACATGAGCCACGTCGAGTGCCGCGACCTCTTCGCCGCCTACGACTTCCTCCTGCGGGTGCGCAACGAAATCCACTTCCAGCACAAGCGCCCGACCGACCTCCTCGCGCTCGACGAGCAGCCCAAAATCGCCGAGAACCTGGGCTACCAGCAATCCGACATCTTCAAGCGCGTCGAGCGCTTCATGAAGGACTACTACTCGCACGCGCGTAACATCTACCGCATCAGCGAGCTAATGGAGCGGCGGCTGATCCACGACGAGGACATCCGCAGCGGACGCCGCAACCGCATCTCGCTGCTAACCGCCATTCGCGCCCGCCGCTACAATCCGCAGCGCGAGATCGACGGGTTTCTCAACGAGGAGCGCGTGCTCTTTGCCACCAGCAAGCGCGTCTTTGAGGAGGAGCCGGTGCGGCTGATCCGCGTGTTTCGCCATGCGCAGCAGCTCGGGGCGCGGCTCGACTTCGGCCTGAGCGAGCTGATTATCAAATCGCTCCCGCTGATCGACCGCCGCCTGATCAACAGCCCCGACGCCAATCGCGCCTTCCGCTCCATCCTCCAGAGCGCCGGCGAGGTCTATCCCACGCTCGCCCACATGCACGAGCTGGGTGTGCTGGAGCGCTTTGTGCCGGAATTTGGCCGCCTGAGCTGCCTCGTGCAACATGAATATTATCACCGTTATACAGCGGATGTTCATGTTTTGAACACTATTCGTGAACTAGACCGCGTTTTCAACAAGGCCGACCCCGAGGTGGAGCCTTATCTGGAGGCGCTGCTCGATAATGATACACCCCGCCTGCTCTATTTGATCCTGCTGCTGCACGACATCGGTAAGGCCTTCGGCATCAAAGGCCACGCGGAAACTGGCGTCGAAGCGGCGCGCCCGGTGCTCGACCGCATGCAGATCGGCGGGCGCCACCGCGAGGAAATTTTGTTCATAATTGCAAATCACCTCGAGATGGCACGCTTCTGGCAGAAGTTCGATATCGACGACCCGGAAACGGCGCAAGGACTGGCCGAAAAAGTCGGAGACGCCAACAAGCTACGCTTTCTCTACGTTCACACCTACTGCGACGCCCGCGGAACCGCCGCCGGCCTTTGGAACAGTTACAAAAACTCACTGCATCACACGTTATTTAAGCTTACCCTCGCCCAGCTAGACGACGGCGAACAGGTGGCCAAAAGCCTCAAGGAACGCAAGCCCATGCTCCAGCAACAACTCATTCAAGCGCATATCCCCGGCGTTTCCGAGGAGGAGATCGAGGCGCATTTCAACCAATTGCCGGAGCGTTACTTTGTGCACCACAGCCCCGAGGAGGTCGAGCTGCACATCCGAATGATCCACCAGTTGCTCGCGCAGATTCAGGAGGCCGATTCGGTGGGTTCGCTGGTGCCGATTGTCGACTGGCACGATGACATCAACCAAAGTTTAACGGTGGTGAATGTGGTGACCTGGGATCGCGCCGGGCTGTTCTACAAGCTGGCGGGTGCGCTGAGCGCGGCTGGCCTCAACATCTTGAGCACCAAGGCGATATCGCGCGCCGACCATATTACGATCGACACCTTTTATGTGGTCGAGACCGGCGGCGGCTTTGTCCGCGACGAGGAGGCGGGGCGCATCTTCGAGCAGGAGGTGAGCGACGCCCTGACGCGCAATAAGGATCTTATGCCCGCCATCGAGGCGCAGGCGGCCAAGCTCAAAAAACAGCGCTACGGCGAGGAACCCACCCTCCAGGCACCCTTCCCGAGCCGGGTCGATGTCTATCACGAGCTGTCGCTCGGGCGCACCATTATCGAGGTGCAGGCGGAAGACCACCTCGGCCTGCTCTATCAGCTCGCCAAGACCATTTTCGACAAAGGCTTCGACATCAACTTTGCCCGCATCTCGACCGAGCGCGGGGTGGCGATGGACACCTTTTACATCGAGCGCATTACGGGGCTCGAAAGCGACGGCAATCAGGCACTCCTCGACCTCCGCGAAGCCCTCAACGCCCTCGTCCGCGGTCAGGACGGACAACGTCAGGCCGAGCGCCTCGCCAAAGCCGCCCGCTAGTGTTACGCCAGACATGTGCGTATTTAATCTACACTTTGTATAGTTGGCATTAAGACTGAAGAAAGCCGCAGAGCGGCGGCAGACAACAGGCGATTATGTCGCCGCGATGCGGCTCTATATCAGGAACCATGGATTCCGTGGGCTCACGCCCACGGCTAACATCTGACGCCGCGATGCGGCTATATTCTTGCGAGCTATTTTATAACTACTTATTAATCAGAAAGTTATATGGTTCGCAGTCAGCATGGGTCGATGGCCTTATTCAGCGACTTTCTC
>CAYQTM010000083.1:0-6999 GCA_964420355.1 uncultured Opitutales bacterium | reverse complement strand
CTTCGATCTGCTGCTTGGCCTCCTTGTCTTCGAGATCGTCAAAGCGGGTCAGCGCCAGCGGGTGCACTTTGATGATGTTGTTGACGATAAACTCCATGCGCGCGAGTCCGATGCCCTTGCACGGAAGTTGATGCCAGCGAAAAGCCGCACCGGGGCTCGCGATATTCATCATCACGGTGACGTCCGTCTCTGGCACCTCCTCCAGCGAAATCGACTGCTCGTCGATCTCCAGCAGCCCTTCGAAAACCACCCCTTCTTCGCCCTCGGCGCAGGACACGGTGACTTCCGTGCCGTCCTTGATCTGCTCGGTAGCGTTGCCCGCGCCGACCACCGCCGGGATGTTCAGCTCGCGGCTGACGATGGCGGCATGAGCGGTGCGGCTGCCCTTGTCGGTGATGACCGCCGCGGCTCGCTTCATCAGCGGCCCCCAGTCGGGGTCGGTCTGCTCGGTCACCAGCACATCGCCTTTTTCGAAGCGCTCCTCCTCGCCAGGGCGACTCAGGCAGCGCGCCACCCCCTTGGTGATCTGTTTGCCGACCGCCAGCCCGCGCGCCAGCTCTTTCGACTTTTCCTTAAGCCGATAGCTCTTCAGCGTGTTCACGTCCTTTTGTGACTGCACTGTCTCGGGGCGCGCCTGCACGATGTAGAGCTGCCCGTCTTTGCCGTCGAGCGCCCACTCGATGTCCATCGGCTTGTCGTAATGCAGCTCGATCTCGCAGCCCCATCTTGCGAGAGCCAGAATCTGCTCGTCGTCGAGCACCAGTTTTACCTGCTCTTTTTCCTCGGTTTCAATCGTTTCAACCGGCTCGTCCGGGTCGTCCGTATAAATCGTCTTGATCTCCTTTCGGCCACACTCGCGCGAGAGGATGGGCTTCAGGCCGGACTCATCGAGAAGCGGTTTGAACACCACATATTCGTCGGCATTGACCTCACCACCCACCACCGGCTCGCCCAGACCAAAGGCGGCGTTGATGACCACCACATCGCGAAAACCGCTGTCAGAGTCCAGCGTGAAGAGCACGCCCGCCCCGCCGACATCCGCGCGCACCATCTTTTGCACGCCCGCCGACAATGCAACTTGCATGTGATCGAAGCCCTTTTCTTCGCGATAAGCAATCGCGCGATCGGTGAAAATCGAGGCAAAACATGCTTTCACCGCCTTGAGCAGCGCCTCGCCACCGCGGATGTTGAGAAAGGTGTCCTGCTGCCCCGCAAAGCTGGCCTCGGGCAAGTCCTCAGCCGTGGCACTGCTGCGCACGGCCACTGCCAGCTCCGCCTCATCATACTGCCCGCAGAGCTCCTTATAAGCCTTCTCAATCGCCTGCTTAAAGGACTCAGGAAACTCACCGTCGAGGATCATCTTGCGAACTTTCTTGCCGACGCTGGCCAGCTTGCTGTCGTCCTTGGCGACTCCTTTGACCGCATCGCGAATCTTCTCTTCAAGATCGTTATGCTGGAGGAAGTTGCGGTAGGCACTGGCCGTGGTGGCAAAGCCGTCGGGCACGCGGATCCCCTTGGGAGAAAGGGCGCGCAGCATCTCGCCCAGCGAGGCGTTTTTGCCGCCCACGCGCGGCGTGTCTTGTGAGCCAAGGTCGCGAAAAAAAAGAACAGCGGGTTCGTCAGTCATGGTTTTTATCCTGCAAGTGACATTCCAGTTTTGCCTGCCCAAGCGATTGGCTTCGCAAACTGGCATCGCGCTCGCTGCTAATTGCAGCATGTCAAAAATCATCACGCTGACCATGAACCCGAGTCTCGATGTGTCGGGCGTCGCCGAGCAGGTTACGCCCGAGGACAAAATCCGCTGTCAGGACTGTAGCGAGGACGCCGGTGGCGGCGGGATAAATGTGGCAAGGGCACTCGACCGTCTGGGCTGCGAGGCAACCCCGGTGTTTCCCTCGGGCGGAATTTTCGGGCGGCGCATTCAAGAGCTGCTGCAAGAAGCCGTGGTGGAATTTGAGGCGCTGCCGATCGACGGCAAGACGCGGGTGAACACGAGCATCCGAGAGCAGGGCGGGCGGCAGTTTCGCTTCACCATGCCCGGGCCGTGCCTCGCGGAGCATGAGTGGCAAAAGTGTCTGGCCGCGCTCGAACAACGCGCCGGCAAGGACAGCATTTTCGTCCTCAGCGGATCGCTGCCGCCTCAGGTGCCCAGCGATTTTTATGCGCAGGCCACCGAGCGACTGCATAAGCTCGGCGCCCTCGTCATCCTCGATACCTGCGGCCAGCCCCTGCGCGAGGCCGCTCAGGCTAGCCCCGACTGGATCAAACCGAATCGCCGGGAACTGGCCGAGCTGACCGACACTGAGCGCGATGGCGAGGCGATCCACGAGCAGGCGCGTGAACTCGTCGCCTCCGGGAAATACCGCCACATTTTGCTCTCGCTGGGAGCCGAGGGCGCCCGCCTCTTCAGCGCCGAAACCGAGGAGCACATCCCCAGCCCCGACGTCGAGCCCAAGAGCCGCACCGGCGCGGGCGACTCCATGGTGGCGGGGCTGGTTGCCGCGCTCAGCCAAGGCAAATCCCCTCGCGAAGCCGCCCGCAGCGCCGTCGCCGCTGGAGCCGCCGCTGTCATGACGCCCGGCACCGAGCTCCTCCGCGCCGACGACCACCGCGACCTGCTCAACCACATGCAATGACCGCAGCCGCATAGATCGCTGGCCGAGCCGGGTTTTTATGCTATAGTCCACTGGGGATTCGCCGTCTGGGTGGCCTAAGACAGGCGCATCGCCTCGAGGTTCATCTGGCTTTTTCCTCCAGATGTAGCAGCCCATGAGTGTTATTATTTCCAGTATCGCAACGGCCAATCCTGAAACGTCCTATACACAGGAAGAGATCAGGGATCGCATGAAGCATTATCTGAAGGGCAACCGACGCACTCAAGCTATTCTACATAAGATCTATAAGGATTCCGGAATTGAAAAGCGCCATACTGTTGTCGAGGACTTCAGCAAAGGCAGTGCCGATCATTTGTTCTTTCATCCAGATAATGGTCTTTTAAATCCCTCTACAGGTGTAAGAAATGAAATTTACGAGCAGGAAGCACCTAAGCTGTTCACAAAGATAGGAGTGGAGCTTCTTGAAAATAGCCAAGTCAAGCCCGACGAGATTACCCATGTTATTACAGTCTCTTGCACTGGTTTTTACGCACCCGGCCCTGACTACGAGTTGGTCAAATGCCTTGGGCTTAAGTCTTCTGTTCAGCGTTACCATATTGGCTTTATGGGTTGCTACGCTGCTTTTCCGGCTATTCGTATGGCAGAAGCTTTCTGTAAAGCAGATCGAGAGGCGACGGTGCTGATTATAGCGGTTGAGCTTTGCTCCCTGCATTTTCAAATTTCTAATGAACCGGATCACTTGATCGGTGCTTCGGTGTTTGCAGATGGCGGCGCGGGCGCAATTGTTTGTTCGGATACGACTACATCTTCACAGTTGGCTATTGATGGCTTTGCAAGCACCATTACGGAAGAGGGTGAAGACGATATGGCTTGGACTATTGGCGATCATGGGTTTGAGATGATACTGTCGTCCTATGTCCCAAAAATTATCGAAGCTAATCTGCAAAATGCGATCGATCCACTACTGGCCAAGCATGACTTGAGTATCGAGGGGATTGACTACTGGGCACTTCACCCTGGGGGTCGTGCCATTGTCGATAAGGTGGAAGATAATTTACATCTACAGCCTTCTCAGGTCGCAGCTTCCCGCCAAGTGCTGCGCGATTATGGAAATATGAGCAGTGCGACTGTCCTCTTCGTGTTAAAGAAATTGCTCGAAGATGATAGTGTTGTAAAAAATGAGCGTGTTTATGGACTCGCATTTGGCCCCGGCTTGACGGTTGAGAGCGGAATCTTTACAAAAGTATAGAGTGAGCGGATTCTTAACAGAACGGCAGCAGGGACTCCGAGAAAAGATGGATGATCCAGAGTGTGACCTCAGGCAACTCCGGCGCACATATGAATACTTTAAATTAATAAATCGTTGGGTCTCAGGATGGAGTGTTATATTTCGCCGGGAAATAAGGCCACTTATTGACAAGAGAGACGACCCCCTAACAGTGCTTGACATAGGCTGCGGCGGGGGCGATGTTTCGGAGTGGCTCTGGCAAATGGGGCGCGCTTTAGGACATGAAATGGAGATCACGGCCATTGATATGGATAAGCGAGCAATCCAGTTCGCGGAATCCCGAAGAGGGCATCTTCCAATTCGATTCCATACCAGGCACACATTAGATCTTATAGACAAAAATCAGAAGTTTGATGTGGTTATATCGAACCACGTATTGCATCACCTTAGCGAAGGCGAAATCGGTATGCTGTTAGATCATTCAGAGCAACTGGCCACCCGCAAAGTGCTGATAAATGATATCGAGCGTAGCCGACTTGCCTACTCAATATTTTCCGCTGCAACGCGTCTCTTCTTTCAGGAATCATTCATCAGGGAAGACGGTATGACATCGATTCGTCGAAGCTTTAAAAAGGCCGAGCTGAAACCGCTTGTGCCGAACCACTGGGAGGTGTCTCGACCTTGCCTTTTTCGACTGCTCCTCAAACTGGATAAGAAATGAACCTGCCTCAGCATACGCCAGTTGCAATCGTCGGCGGAGGGCCGGCTGGACTATGCCTTGCCCTTTACCTGAACCACTATGATATTGAATGCATTGTAATCGAAAAGCACCTGTCTCCTGTTAAGCATTCGCGCTCACTGGGGATACACCCTGTATCACTCGATATTTTTGACGAACTAGACATAGCGGACGATTTTATAAAAGAAGGCTTGGCAATTCATAGAGGGCACGCCTTTCTGAACCGAATGGAATGTGGAACAATAGCCTTCAAGACTCTCGGTGGCAAATATCCATTCGTCTTATCGCTTCCGCAATACAAAACCGAAGCGATACTGGAGCAACAGCTTCATAAACGCAGCGCAGAAATCCTCAAGCGCGGATACGAATTTATCGACTTTGCAAATAAAGGCTCCAAGCTCGAACTCCAACTTAGCGATAGCGAAGGCAAAAGAGTCTGCATTACCGCTGATTATCTGATCGGATGCGACGGTAAAGACAGCCGTGTGCGTGAAAAAGCAGTCATCGTCTTCCATGGAAAGCCTTATTCCGAAACCTACGTTATGGGAGATTTTTCAGATAACACCCCGTTTGGCCATGACGCAGCGATCTATATTCACCATAAGGGAGTCATCGAGTGCTTCCCACTCCCTGAGCGCCGCCGAAGATGGGTTGTGAAAACGCAAGAGTATATTCACGATCCAGATCCCAGCATTATAGTCAATCAGGTAAGCGACCGACTTGGCTTTGATCTATCGGGACAGGATAATTACATGATCAGCTCCTTCGGTGTAGAGCACTATTTAGCTGAAAAATTTGCAAAAGGCAGAGTCGCTTTGGCTGGCGATGCCGCACACGTCGTCAGCCCACTGGGCGGTCAGGGCATGAATCTTGGCTGGCTCGATTGCAGAGTATTAGCCAAGGCTATCCGATCTGAAATGAATAGCGACATGCAGCACGGAAGCGCTCTGCAAAACTACGATAATTCTCAGAAAGCGGTGGCTCAAAAAGCCGCCCGCCGCGCCGAATTCAACATGCGCCTGGGGAGCTCATTCAAGCATTATCTCCCACGCCAAATTTTGCTCACCCTGCTGCTGCGGACGCCGTTAAAGCATAGTGTCGCTCGGCTCTTTACAATGCAAAAGCTATACGACTGGCGAATATAATCGATGCGCGCCCGGAGCTTCAATTTCTCAACTAGATAACGCCTGAGTTGCAAACCGGTTACCTGATAGGGGCGTTGGGCACGGCTTCGGGCGGTGGGGTGCCTTGGGGGAGCGGTGCGGAGAGGACGCCCTGATTGACCACGTTAATGCGGCTGGGCAGCTCTTGATAGGCCAGCACGATGAGGCGCGGGAAGTTGGGTTCGAGGAAGCGCTTGAGCGGCAGGCGCAGCTCGGCGGTGGTCATCAGAATGGGCGAGAGGCCTTCTTCGACCATCTGGTTAAAGCGCGGCTCGAGGGCGTGCAGGAGGTGCTGCGTGGTCTGCGGATCCATCATTAGCCCCACCTCGAACTGGTTGCGCTTGACGCGCTGCACCAGCGTGCTCTCCAGCCGCGGGTCGAGGGTGAGCGCCCGAACCTGACCGGGTTCGGCCTCGAAATCGCTGACAAAATACATCGAGAGGCGACGGCGCGCCTGTTCGGAGAGGTCATCGGGGTTTTTCGAGAAAGGTGCAAAGTCGGCGATGGTTTCCAGGATGAGCGTGAGGTTCTTGATCGAGACGCCCTCCGCGAGCAGGTTTTGCAGCACGCGCTGGATGAGGCCGACATTGGCGAGGTCGGGCAGCAACTCGTTGATGAGCGTCGCGTTCTTCTCCTTCACAATGTCGATCAGCTTCTGCACGTCCTGACGCTCCAGAATGAGCGCCGCCGACTCCTTGAGTGACTCTGCCAGATGGGTTATCAGCACCGAGGGCGCGTCGACCACGGTGTAGCCGGCGATCTCGGCCTCGTTGCGCTGATCCTCGGTAACCCAGACCGCCTCCAGTCCAAAGACCGGCTCGACGGTCGGGATGCCCTTGATCTGGTGCTGGCTGTTGCTCACATTCATCGCCAGAAAACGGCTCGGCACGATCTCGCCCTTGCCCATCTCGCGCCCGCGCAGGACAAAGCGGTAGGCGTTGGACTCCAGCTCGATGTTGTCGCGCACCGCGATGGGCGGCACGATCACGCCCAGCTCGCGGGCAAAGTTGGTGCGCGCACCGGTGATGCGCTCCAGCAGGTCGCCGCCCTGCTTGTGATCGGCCAGATTGAGCAGCCCATAGCCCAGCTCGACCGCGAAAACATCGACCTGAATCGCCTGCTGAAAAACGTTCTCCCGCTTGGGCTGCTCGCCCTCGGCACTCGCGCCCTCGGGTTGCCCCTCGCCGCCGCCATCGGGCAGAGCGTGCGGGCTCTTATTCTGGCCTTCGAGCGCCGCCTGAAAGCTGGGCTTCT
>CAYQTM010000082.1:3792-7024 GCA_964420355.1 uncultured Opitutales bacterium | reverse complement strand
CCACATAGCCCACCGCTTCGAGAGGCGGGTCGAAGCGCTGGTCTTCAGTGAAAAGGGTGAGTTCCGACAGGTCGAAGGTTATATGATTGACGAATTCCTGTTCAAAGTTGATTTCGAACGTCTCTTGGTGAGCGACTCCGCCGGGCTCAAATGTCCACCCGCCGCTGTGAGATGTGAATACCCCATCCGCTTTTTCGGCCTTGATGACCAGATTGCCGGGCACACCAATCACTTCGACCGTGCCTGTTCCGGAATTGATGTTGATAACCTGCTCTAAATAGTCGTCGCCCTCGATAAAGGTCTGCGCAGACGCGGCGCTAAGGACTGAGCAAAGTCCCCATAAAGTGAGAATAGATTTTCGCATAGTGTCAGAGAGAGTCGACAACTTATTACATAACCTAAGGTCATCGCCCTAGTTTGCAATGAAATTGCGCTGTGTTTCTGTTTTTACGTAATCTTAACAATGCGTTATCAATAAGCTTGGCTGTCGGCGACTATGGACTCTCTCGGGCGAGAGGGCATGTGTGGTTGTTGAAAGGGCGTAAGCAACCATCGCTGCGGACGCTGGTTCCGCGCTATGGCGCTGTCGGACTCGATGGCTTCCTCAGCCAGAGGTCAGGCGGAGATGGCGGGTGTAGCGGGTTCCAGTCCGGGGTAGGTGATGCCGTAGCGCAGGCTCATTTCGATAATGGCCTTGAGGTCTAACTCGCCAGGACATTGAAAAATGGCTGCCGCTTCATCGAAGAAATGTTCGAAGCCACCCGGCGCGAGGTAAACCAGCAAGTGCCCGGTTGTCTGGCCGACATTGCGGAAAGCGTGGTGACTGTTCTTGGGCAGGAAAACTGTTTCACCTGCCGAGGCCTTGCGCCAGATGCCATCAACAAAGAACTCGAAGTCGCCCTCGATGACATAGAAAAGCTCGTCCTCGTGCTGGTGAATGTGAGGCGGTGGGCCGCCCGCTGGGGTTTGTTCGATGCGGAACAGGCTGAAGGCGCCACCAGTCTCTTCACTGGAAAGCAGCACGGAGATCTTGCTGCCAAAGCTGTCGATCACGCGAGCCTCGGCGGTGGGTCGCATAATGGAGATGAGGTTTTCAGGACTGGGTTGCATAAGATTTTCAGTGGGAAGCGGAGAATAATGTGAGTCCGCTTCCAAAAGAAAAGTATTTTTTTATAGCGGTTATAAGCTGTTTTAATAAGCGCTGCGCCGAAAATTTTGCCTGCTCAAGCGCTTGCGCTAGGCACCCAGCTCGCGGATGCAGGCTTCGGCGGCGCGGCGGCCGGCGATCATCGCGCCTTCGAGGGAGGGCGTGTGGAGGTAGTCGCCGCAGCGGAAGCAGCGTTCGGCGCGGCGGGCGCGGTTTTCGCGCGGGGCGCAGGTGCCGCCGACAAAGCGGGGCAGGGCGTCGGGGGCGACCTGAGCGGTCAGGCACTGCCAGTCGCGCACGGTTTCGCCAAACCAGTCCTGAAGCTGCTGCTCGACCTCTGTGCGGATGCCGTCCGGGTCGTGCGTGCCGAGCAGCGAGACCGAGACGAGGTGGCGTCCGGGCGGGGCGTAGCCGGGCTGGATGTCGCTCGGCACGGTGACGTTATTAACGAGGCCGCGCTGCTCGCCGTTCAGGGCGATGGTCGGCCTCGGCAGGGGAGAGTAGGGGGCTTCGTAATAGAGCGCGGTGGTGCTGTTGAACTCGATTGCGCCCTCGGGCGCGTCCTCGGGCAGCAGGCGCGGCACGGCGGCGGCGTCGGTGGCCAGCACGACCGCCCGCGCCTTGAAGACGCGCCCGTCCGCCGCGTGCACCAGTCGCCCCTCGACCCGCTCAGCGGGCACGCCCAGCAGGAGACGCCCGGCATCGAGGCTGTGCGCCATCTGCATGGGGATCGCCCCGATCCCGTTGGCGGGCAGGGTGGCGTAACCGCGCCCGAACATTTTAAAGACAAACTCGAACATGCGCCGCGAGGTCTCCAGTTCGTTTTCGAGAAAAATCCCGCTGAAAAACGGGCGGAAAAAGCCCTCGATCATGCCCTCGCTGAACCCGCGCTCGCGCAGGGTTTGCAGCGCCGAGATGTCGGGGCGCTCGAAGATTTCGGCCACCGAAGCGCGCTTGAGTTCGCGCTTGAGCCTCAGCACGCGCCAGCGGTCGCCCCAGTTGCCGATGCCGCTCTTGAGGGTCGACCAGAGCAGTCCTGGACGCCGCAGGGGATCGGCCACCGTGCGCCAGTCGCCCTCGCGCCGCACCAGCGCGCCCGGCTCGAAGGCCGCCAGCCGCAGCCCCGGCAGATCGAGCGCCCGCGCACACTCGGCATAGGCGCTCAGATAGACCTGAAACCCGCGGTCGATCCGAAAGCCGTTGAAAAGATCGGTCTGCACCCGCCCTCCGGGTCGCTCGGCCTTTTCCAAAATTCGAAAATCCACCCGCGAACGTTGCAGCAACTGCGCACACCGCAGCCCGGCCACGCCCGCGCCGATAATGACCACGCCCACCGACTCCACCTCGCCTTCGCCCGTGCGCGGCGCTGGCTCCGCCACCGGCGTACCCGCCGCGCCCTCGCCCTCGGGCTTGGGTTGCGCAAAAAGCTCCTGTTGCTCGCCGCTATTCATGGGAGTGGCCGCATTGCGGGCGCTCTCCAGTCAAGCTACCGCGTCGGCGCAAGGCAATCCCCGAATCGCCCCTACGGCCTTGGCCGCAGCGCTTTTACGGTGCGCCGCCGATAGGCCGCGAGCCGCTTTTGCGCTACAATAGGGGCGTCTGATCGAGTCAGACCCATCAACCAACCTTGCTATGACCTTCTCCTTCAATACCAACCAAGGGCGCCTCCTCATCGTGCCCGATCCTGCCGACCCGTTCTACGTCGACCTCCTCCTGCAATCGCCCAGCGGCACCCGCAAGCTCTGCGGCCCGCTCACTTGCAGCGCCGCCCTCGACGCCATCCGCGAGCACCACACCGGCGACGCCGCCTGGGACAGCCTTTCTTCCGACAGCCTGCCAGCGGGCATCGACAAGCTCGAACGCTGGCAATCCAAACGCAGCTTCTGTTCACGTCCCGACCTGATATTACTGGCCAGTTGAGGGTTTCTGCGCGCCCACCTCCCTCCGGGCGTATCAACTGGTCAGCGCAGCCGAGCCGGCACCCCTGGTGGTGTCGGCTTTGGCGCTTTGAGGTCAAAGTTCAAAGGTCAAAGGTCAAAGCAGGAAGCAGTTCTGAGCGATCAGCTGGCTTGGATTCTCATGCTC
>CAYQTM010000082.1:0-3692 GCA_964420355.1 uncultured Opitutales bacterium | reverse complement strand
TTCCGCTGTGGTTCAGTTTACGACTCGGTTTATCTTGAGCGGTTCTGTTGCGTGCTCCCCTTTGTGATCCTTTCACCGCAAATGCAGGATCAGGGGTTGGCGGTCGAGCGCGCAGCGCTCGACCGCCCCCACGGGTCGGTTCGATCAGACGGCGCTGAAAGCGCGTCTGGACGATCCGGGCTATCAGCACACGCCCTTTTCGCAGCCATAGCACACTCGTTCGCTGCAATCGCTTCACTTCTTGAGGTGTGCCCAAGTCGAGGGAGCGACGACTGTTTGCACCGCACTTACACCAGTGCCATTTTCTTGCGCTTGCGGTAAAGGGTCGCGGTGTCGATCTCCAAAATACGGGCGGCCTCTTCCATCGTGTCGGCTTTCTCGACGATGCGACGGATATGCTCCTCCTCCAACTTCGCAAGCGGAATCGGGCTACCGGCCATCATGCCCTCTTGAGCAGGTTGCTTGTTGGCCAGATTGCGGGGCAAGTCATCGAGGTCGATGCTGTCGTTGTCCGCCAGAATGACGGCTCGCTCGATCACGTTGCTCATCTCCCGCAAGTTGCCGGGCCAACCATAGCCGCGGATGGCCTCGACGGCGCTTTCGCTGAATTCGACCTTGGGGCGATTCTGCTGGGCGCGGAAGTAATTGAGGAAGTTTTGCGCCAGCCCCGGCAAGTCCTCGGGGCGCTCGTGCAGCGCCGGAAGCCGCAGGCTGATCACGTTGAGCCGATAAAACAAATCCTCGCGGAAGTTGCCCTCGTCGACCTCCTTGCGCAGGTCGCGGTTGGTCGCCGTGATGACACGGATGTTGGCACTGCGGGTGCGCGTCTCGCCGAGCCGCTCATACTCGCAGTCCTGCAGCAGGCGCAACAGCTTGGGTTGCAGCTCGATGGGCAGCTCCCCGATCTCATCAAGGAAGAGCGTGCCGCCCTCGGCCGCGCGCACCTTGCCCCAGCTATCGTTCACCGCGCCCGTAAATGCGCCTTTTACGTAGCCGAACAGCTCCGACTCCAGCAGTTCGCGCGAGAGACTCGGACAGCTCACCGTCACAAATGGCGAGCCATTGCGGTCGCTGGTCTGATGAATCTGCCGCGCCAGAACCGTCTTGCCAGTGCCACTCGGCCCGAGCAACAGAATGCTGGCCTGCGAGCGCGCCGCCTTGAAGGCCGTATCGAACACTTTCTGCATCGCCTGATTATCCGAAGCCAATGACAATGCCAAATCCTGATTGGATACGGTAGTTTCCAGTTCCTCCAGGCGGGTCGACTGCTTGACCTGCTCCTCCAGCTTGCCCAGAGTCTGCCGAATCTGCTCCGGCGTGAACGGCTTCTGTATATAACTGTAGGCCTTGGCACGCATGGCCTCTACCGCCGACTCGACCGAGGCATGGGCGGTAAAAACGATCACTGGGCGCGTGTTGCCCTCTTTGTTGAGGCGCTGGAGGTATGCAATCCCATCTTCCCGACCCAGATTCTGGTCGAGGAGAATGGCATCGATCGGCTCCTCGCGCAGCACTTTATCGGCTTGGCGAGAGCTAAACGCAGTGAAGGCTTGATGCCCACTCTGCTGGACGGCGGCTTTGGTCGTCTCGATTATTGGCCGCTCATCGTCAACGATAAGTAAATTCATACAGTGTTTGTTGAGATTGAGAAGCCATAACATTCGAGAAGGCCTCCTTAGTCAACCCCAACATTGCAAAATGCAGTGTACACCCTACCCCATCAGTCTTTCCTTCGGTTCGACCTTTCACGCCTGATCAGGCAGCAGCTCTGTCGTTCGGGGCGCAACAGCATAACCACTGGGACGGCATTCGATCCCATTCCTCCCGACGACGACCCTACTCGTTGTCCAAGGGCGAGGTGGGCGCGATCTGCAGGTCATCGATATAGCCGTTGCCTGAGCGAATGGTGACCGCGCGGATGCTCTCGGCCTGCGGTCTGGCCGCAAAGCCGTAAGCGGTGCCCGCTGGAGCCCCGTTGACATAGAGGTCAAAGGTTTGGCGGTCGTAGTCCAGATGCGCAGTGATCCGCTGCCAGGCATTCAACTGCACGCGTGCTCCGCTGTCGGCCCAAGCGCTGCCATCGGTCACAAAGACTCGACCCCGAGGATCGAAGGTGATCCCAACCAGCGTATCGGAGGCCACTTTTGGAACCTCGGTAACTGGATCGCTATACACCCGCAAGTCGACCCACTTGCCGTCGGTTGCTGCGCGGTTTGGCGAGGTCGTGATCGTGCCGTTGATCTTCAGGGACTGGCTCCCGCTCTGCGCTTGCTCGCGGCTTACGTTGGCGGTGCCGGAGACCACTTCCCAGCGGTCGCCCTCGCCCCCGGTGCCCTCAAAGTCGAGCACCCGGCTCACCTCAGCAGGCGGAGTGGGTTTCGGTGCCATTATGACCGGCGGACTTGGCTCGGGCGTCGGCTCGGACTCAGGCTCAGGTTCTGGTTGAAATTCTGGTGCAGACTCGGGTTCCGTTGAGGCTTGAGGTTGCTCCACGGCAGGTTCAGGGGTGGGTTCGGGCAAAGTATCGAGGGCATAGGAATCCTCGCTAGTTGCGTTATCCGGCTCGTCAGGAACAAGTTGCGGAGTCGGCTCGGGTGGTGCCGATTGTTCAATAATCTCTGGAGCGCTCGGCTCCGAATCAAAAACCTCAGGCGCTGCGGATTGCTCGGTCATCCGCTCCTGCGGCTCTGGAGCCACCGGCGCTTTGCTCTTACCCCAATTGCTCAGCGTCGTCACAAGCGCCAATATCAAAATGAGCAGCACGGCTGTGCCGATCACATAAACCGCCTCTGGCTTTTGCAGCAACTCGGCAATATCGATCTTCTTCTTGGGGGTCTCGGGTTCCTCTGCTGGCGGGCTGGCGGGCTCGCGGGTGGTCGCGCGAGACGCAGCTGCGGGGGTCTTGGGCACCGGAGCCTTGGCTTGCTTGCTGGGCTCAGGCTCCTTCTTTTTCGGAGTCTCGGCAGGCTTGGGCTTGCCTGAAGGGCGAGGCGGGCCTTTCGCATCGGGGTTGAAAAAAGGGCCCTGCGAGAGATACTTCATCCGCCGCTTGGCGGATTCAGACTCCTCATCTTTGTCCTTGTCGGAAGCCATACGATATCTTACGGAAATTAAGCAACAAAACGGAGCATCGGCCAGCCAACGCTCTTAGCTGTTATAAAATGCCATACTACAAATTAAGACCGCTTTTTTGCAAGAAAGTTGCCACTAAGGTAAAGACCTCATTATTCGGATGCATTGAGGACGGTATCAGCCCATTCCTCCCGACGGCAAACCCATCTTCTCTGCCGACGAAAAACCCGCACCACCAGCAGCGCGAACTCAACGGCTTAACTTTCAGCGTCTTCAAACCGGCTCTGCAACTAGAAGGGGCACAGTAGGCGGCTGGAAAACTTGGCGATGAGGTCGGGCGAGGGGTGGTCGGTGAAGATGGGATCGGTGCCGGGTGCCGGGGCGAGGCCGCGCAGGAAGACGTAGTAGGCACCGCCGAGGTGGCGGGCGGGGTCGTAATCGGGCAGGCGGCGCGAGAGATAGCGGTCGAGGGCGAGGCTGTAGAGGTGGTATTGCAAGGTGTAAGCGTGCTCGTGCATGGCGGCACGGACGTTGGCCGGTGTGTAGGCATCGGGGGCGGCACCGAGCCAGTTGGATTTCCAGTCGATGATGTAATAGCGGTCGCCGTGGCGGACGAGGGT
>CAYQTM010000081.1:0-7048 GCA_964420355.1 uncultured Opitutales bacterium | reverse complement strand
CTTGCGCAGCGCCTCCTCAAACTGCCCGATCGTCAAAACCGGTGGCGGCGCATCCACCGCCAACCTCGCCTCTGGGGCGTTTCGCGCCGGTGCCTTAACATTTTCAGCCGACCCCGCCCGCATCCGGTGCCCGAAAAAAAACCATCCGAGAAGCAGGCCTAGCAGGCCGCTCCCCACAAGCGATGCAATGACGCTGGCAGAGGCTTCCATCCGGAAGTTAAGGGTTTTTACAGCAAACGCGGGAGATTTTTGGACAACCGCTAGGGTATAAATCCATAAAAAATCAGCGCCCCACAAAAGGCAAGCAAGTTCCAGAAAACTTCAATATTTTCTGATCCTTTACACCTTTTTGATACGGCGTGTCGTAGCTTGCCGTTAATAACGGCAGCAAGGGCACTCGTTTTACGGCGCGTTTGCGGCCACTATCGGCGCAAAGCTAGACAGCCTGGCGGGGTCGGCTGGGGACGAGGGCACCTTTGATTTCGTCGTATTTGATGTGAGCCTTGACGATGAAGTCCTGCATCTTTTCGTCAGTCATGTCGGGCATGAGCTGCTCGCGGGGCGGGGTGTTGATCGCCCAGGCCGAGCGTCCGGCGTTGAGGCCAAAGGCCGCCACCACCAGCCACGAAAAGTGCAGACTGCAGGCGCTTTCTCGGTGAGCCGCAGGCGAGAGCGGGCGATACTGATACTCGATGGGGATCGCGATGCTTTCAGGGAAATTCCACACGCGCAGGAGCTTGGCACCGAGCTGGGCATGGTCGAAGCCGAACACCGCGCGCTCGGCTTCCGGCATGGGCATTTCCTCGCGCTCGATCAAGCTGTAAACCGGCGCGTAGCCGCCCTCGAAGAATTGATTGATCGCCAGCTTGCCGATGTTGTGCAGCAGGCCAATCGTGTAGGCGATATCGGCGCGCTTGTCCTGATCCACCGCGAGCAGTTCCATGACGATGCCGCTGGCCACCGCGTTTTCCCACAGCTCCGAGGCCTCGATCTCGTAGGCCGGCAGATCTTTCTCCAGCAGGCTGCGCCCGCAGGCCACCGCCACCATCTTATACACCTCCAACTGCCCGAGCCGATTGACCGCCTCCTCCAGCGAGCTCACTGGCGACGAGCCGGCAAAATATGCGCTGTTGCTGAGCTTGAGCACGCCCGAAACCAGCGAGGGGTCGACTTTGATCAGTCCGCAGACCTCGAACATGTCCGAGTTCTCGTCCTGCAGCAGCTCCATCAGCTTGGGGAGGATTTGTATGGCTGGGGAGAGCGAATCGACCTTCTCCACCAGCTCGTCTATGGTCATTTCAGGCATAACGATTTTGTCCCGGTGGGGAGTTTAATGGTTAGGTTTCCGGTACGAAGCTCGAGGTGTACCGTGCGGTTGTTGAGGCCGCCGGTGTCTTCTGCAGTGAGGTTTAAACGGTTGGTTCTTAAAAAATCGCGGGCGACATCCGCATTGCGGGTGCCGATCTTGAACATATCGCTCTTGCCGAGCACCGAGGCACCGCCGGTCAGCACTACTCGCAGCCGCCGGTTCTCGGCCTTAAAGCTGAAAAGCTCTCGAAAGAAGAGTTTCATCCCCGAATCGCCGAACATGCTGGGTCGCGCACTGGCCTTCTCCGGCGAGAGCTTGGAATCGGGCAGCATGAAGTGCAGTATCCCGCCCGCCGACATGAAGGGATCGTAGGCGATCACCCCAATGCACGAGCCCAGCGCGTAAGTGCTCAGGATGACGCTGTTGTTGTTCGACACCGCCATCTCGCCAACGCCCACGACAATGCGTTCGGTGAATAAACCTGCAACTGTAGGGGAGCCGGCCACGGTGTGGAGTGGGCAGAGCGGTCAGGGAATCTATCGGAAGGGCGAAAGGGTGCGGGCTCAAACGTGGGTGGGTGCCACGACCTCGCGGTAGGCTTCGAGCGCGCGGATCTGGTTGGCGATCTGTGGCGCATCGCCGCCACCGTGCAGGGGCAGACGCGCGCCATCCTGCGCCGTCAGCGCCATCTTGCCCAGCGGGTCGCGCTCCACCGTGTAGCTGCCGTGCCGCGCCGCAAAAGCCTCCGCCTCGGGGGACTCCTTGGCCAGCGCCTGACGCAGCGCCGTCACCACGCTGTCGAGCTGGTCGAGCGAGTGGATCTGATAGCGTTGCAGAATCGGGCCGGCCTCGGTCACCGCATCGGGTGCCTGGGCGCGGTTGAGCAGGGTGCTGAAGTGGCGTGAATGGGCTTGTTCGGCGCGTTGCGGCGCCGCGAATTGGTCGATCAGTTCTCGGCCCATCGTGAGCAGGCCGTTCGCGACGAGTGGGTTAATCATGGGTGGTGTGTTTAGCTCAGGGTGAATGAGTGTTTGAGAATGTCTGGTGGCTACATTTAAAAGTTGAGATTGTCTTCGACAATCACCTGATCGATGTCCAGCAGGGTCTTGACCTCGGACTTGATCTTGGCGATGCCCAGGATGGTGCGCCCGTCGGCTGCGTCGCCGATGTTGGGGTTGCGCTCCACTTCCTCGTCGCTGATGTTGATGACCTCTTCGACCGCATCGACGATCAAGCCCACCAGCGTCTCGCCCTTCTCGGGGTGCAGGATCTGCACAACCACAATGCAGGTGCGCTCACTGATCGTCTCCTCGCCCACATTGAACTTGAGCCGCATGTCGATCACCGGAATGACCTTGCCGCGCAAATTAATGATGCCCTTCACAAAGTGCGGCATCTGGGGCACCGGAGTGATTTTTTGGATGCGGATGATCTCGCGGATCTTCAGAACCGCGATCCCGTAACTCTCGTCGCCTAAGGTGAACGTCAGGTATTTACCTGCGGTAAAGCTCGATGCTTCGGTGGGTGCTTCAAGGGTTGCTTCAGCCATGATGGTTCAGTCGTTGAGGTGGTGTCCGCACGCAGCGCCCGCCAAGGACGGGACGATGTGGAAGTCGCCGTGATCGCACCCGACTTGAGATGCCACCCAAGAAAACAGAAGCCTTATCGCGCTTCGCTGTTGCACGGCGAAAAAAATATGCGAAAAGGGCTTGACGTGGGCTCGCAAAGGTATACAAAAATCCACTATACAAACGAACATGGAGGACATATGAGCCGTAATTTGACCCAGCGCCAACTGGAGATTCTGCAATTTATCCACGAGCAGTCGCAGGAGAACGGGTATTGGCCCAGTATCCGCGAGATGCAGCAACACTTTGGCTTCGCCAGCACCAATGCCGTGATGGGGCATCTGCGGGCGCTGGAGCGCAAGCGCGTGATCGCGCGCATCCACGGGCAGGCGCGGACGTTTAAGATCACAGACCGCAGCTACCTGCCCGAGGCCGAACCGGAGAACGCGATCGACGTGGTGGACATCCCGATTTATGGGCACATCGCCGCCGGCTACCCCGATGGGGTCGAGCCAGCGGGCGAAATCGGGCGGCTGCAGGTGGATGTCCACACCGCCAACACCCGCCGCACCAGCAAGCCCTTCGCCCTGAAGGTGCGGGGCGACAGTATGATCGACGCCGGCATCTTCGAGGGCGATATTGTGATTCTTGAACGCAAAGAACCGCGCGACCATGACATTGTGGCGGCGCTGATCGACGGCGAAACCACCCTCAAGCGCTTCATCCAACGCCGCAGCGAGCCTCCCTACCTGAAAGCCGAAAACCCCAACTACCCCGAACTCTTCCCCGTCACCGACCTCCAAATCCAAGGCGTGGGCAAGGCCGTCGTGCGCAGTCTGTAGCCTCAGCGCTCGCCTATCAAAAGGGAAAAAGTGATTCCTGCGCCTCTTTTCGTAGGAACTATGGTGTGCACGAGACAACGAGTGCCCACAACCTCAGGGCGCAGGATCTGACGAGTCTTTCCGTTTTGGCAACCTCACACGGGGCTTGCTCACACGCGATCCATCCGCGAGAGCAGCCAGACGCCGAGCCCCTGAAAGAGCAGATTGGGCAGCCAGACCAGCAGATCGGGACGGGCTTGCGGCACCCGCTCCAGCCAACTGACTGAGATGGCCAGAGTGTAGTAAAGAATGGCCAGCACCATCGCCAGCCCCATGTTGGCATAGGTCTCGCGGCGTCCGGTGCGGATGGCCAGCGGGAAGCCGATCATGCTGAGCGCCATCACCGCGTAGCCCAGCGCGAGGTTTTCTTGAAAATGCACCTGAATGCTCATGCGGCGCTGCGGCAACTCTTCCGCGCTGACCGTGCTCGGGGCGCTGTGCCACTCGTTGACCAACTGCGGCAAGGTGAGTCGCTTGAGACTGCGGCGCACCCCGGCTCGGTTGAGCATGCCCTCGATCGAGAGCTGAATGGGGAACTCGTCGAAATACACCTCCAGCAGCTCGGCTTCCGCGAGCGCCTCGGGGTCGGGGCTGGGGCGCGCCTCGCCGCGACCGTCCAGCAGCACGAGGATGAGCGCGCCCGCCTCGCGCTGGTAAAAGAGCCGCCCGTGATCCGCCCGCAGCATCCGCGTCGCGCGATCCTGCTCGTCCAGCTCCCAGATCCAGAAATCGCGCAACTGGGTGCCTGTGCGGTCGCCGATATAGAGCACATAGCCCGGGAACTCGTCGATAAAGGTCTGCTCACGCAGAAAACTGAGCGGATTTTCGCGCACATAGCGCGCCAGCTCTTCGCGGTAGTGCTGCCGCGCCGCCGGCCCGTAAAACCCGTGGGTAGTCACCGCGAAAACTGTGCCCAGCAGCGCGATGAAAAACACCGGCGCGCCAATCGAAAACAGGCTCACCCCGCTGGCGCGCATCGCAGTGATCTCGCGGTGACCCGAGAGCCGCCCGATCGCCATCAACACGCCGGTCAGTAGCCCAAGCGGCAGCGCATACGACACCACATAGGGCAGCAACAGCAGCAGCAGTGACCCAAACGCCTGCAGGGTCAGGCGCCCGGCAAAAAGCTGCTCCGCCACGTCCTTGAGCGCATTCCCGGCCAACAGCACAAAGACGAACACACCGACGGCCACCGCCGAGGTCTTGCTCACCTCCCAAAAAATATAGCGCTGCAAGCGATTCACGCCCCTATCCTGCCGCCTCGCGCCGCCAGCGCAAATCCAAAGCGCCACTCGCCTCTCGACGCCCAAGGCTCTTTGCCTGAATGGGATGAATGGCTGATATTCAGAAACTTAGCATTCGTGCTATACAATCTTTACGCAGACTGCATTTTAAAAACTGGAGGATGATCGAAGATTCTATGATAGAGTTCATGAGTGTTCGGCAGCCTCCGCCCGGCAAAGTCAGCTCAAGCAGGAAGCCTCCCGAACACTACTGACGGAAAACAGCTAAATTGAACCAAATGTGCTGGTTGCTATAGTTATAATACCTCGACTTCTTCGGCGGGTTCGGCGTGGGTCATGGTGAGGGCGTTGTCTTCGAGGTCGAAGGTGACGGCGCGGTTGTCCTGGAGGTCGCCGCTGACCAATGCCTTGGCGAGGCGGTTTTCGAGCTGCTTTTGGAGGAAGCGCTTGAGCGGGCGGGCGCCGTAAACCGGGTCGTAGCCGCGCTCGGCCGCCCATTCGCGGGCAGCAGGGGTCAGCTCGATGGTGACGCGCCGGTCTTGCAGGCGGCGGTTGAGGTCGCGCACCAGCAGGTCGACGATGTGCTGGATCTGCTCGATGGCGAGGGGTTTGAAGAGCACGATGTCGTCGATGCGGTTCAAAAACTCGGGTCGGAAGCCCGCCCGCAGCTCGGCCATCACGCTTTCGCGCACGCCCTCGGGAATCTCGCTGCCGACCACGCCTTCTTGCAGGAAGCGGCTGCCGATGTTGGAGGTCAGGATGATGACCGTGTTCTTGAAGTCGATGCTGCGTCCCTGGCTGTCGGTGATGCGCCCGTCGTCCATCACTTGCAGGAGCACGTTGAAGACATCGGGGTGCGCTTTTTCAATTTCGTCGAACAAAATCACGCTATAAGGCCGCCGCCGCACCTGCTCGGTGAGCTGCCCGCCCTCCTCGTAGCCGACATAGCCCGGAGGCGCGCCGATGAGCCGGGCCACGGCGTGCTTCTCCATGTATTCCGACATGTCGATGCGCACGAGGCTGTCCTCGCTGTCAAAGAGGGTCGCCGCGAGCGTCTTGGCCAGCTCGGTCTTGCCCACGCCGGTCGGCCCGAGGAAGAGAAAGGTGCCGGTGGGCCGCCGAGGATCTTTGATCCCTGCCCGCGAGCGCAGCACGGCCTCGCTGACCGCCGTGACCGCCTCGTCCTGGCCGATCACCCGCTCGTGCAGGATGTCCTCCAGCCGCAGCAGCTTCTCGCGCTCGCCCTCCAGCAGGCGCGTCACCGGGATGCCTGTCCAGCGGCTGATGATCTCGCCGATCTCCTCGCTGGTGACCTCCTCCTTGAGCAGGGTGGTCTCGGTTTCGCGGCGCTCGGACTCCTTGAGCCGCCGTTCGAGGTCGGGCAGGCGTCCGTGGCGCAGCTCGGCGACCTTGTTGAGGTCGTAGGCGCGCTCGGCCTGTTCCATTTCGCGGCGGGTCTGCTCGATCTGCTCGCGCAGGCGTTGCGTCTCGCCGAGCGCCTCCTTCTCCTTGTCCCAGGTGGCCTTCATCGCGCCAAAGCGCTCGCGCAGGTCGGCCAGCTCCTTGCGGAGCGCCTCCAGACGGGTCTTGCTGGCCTCGTCCTTCTCCTGCTTGAGCGCGGCCTCCTCGATTTCGAGCTGGAGCACGCGGCGGTTGAGGTCGTCCAGCTCGCTCGGCATGGACTCCAGCTCGGTGCGGATGTGCGCGCAGGCCTCGTCGACCAGGTCGATCGCCTTGTCCGGCAGAAAGCGGTCGGCGATGTAGCGCTGCGAGAGGGTGGCGGCATTGACAAGAGCGTTATCCTGAATGTGAACCCCATGGTGCAGCTCGAAGCGCTCGCGCAGCCCGCGCAGGATGGAAATGGGGTCCTCGGCGGTCGGCTCCTGCACCATGACGGTTTGGAAGCGCCGTTCGAGGGCGGCGTCCTTCTCGATGTGCTTGCGGTATTCGTCGAGCGTGGTGGCGCCGATGCAGTGCAGCTCGCCGCGCGCCAGCATGGGCTTGAGCATGTTGCCCGCGTCCAGGGCGCCCTCGGCCTTTCCCGCG
>CAYQTM010000080.1:0-7071 GCA_964420355.1 uncultured Opitutales bacterium | reverse complement strand
GTGCCCAAGATTTCCTGATAGAGGAAGGCTTTACGAGCGCCATCAGGGTCACTGAGGACGGCCTGAATTTCGGGTGCGTAGGCGGTTGTGCCACGCCGGCTTGCACCGGGGAAGCGTTGATGCTGGCGGCGGAAATCGCCAATTGACCCCTCGGTTGGAACACTGGGTGGAGTCTTGCGCTGGCCAGCCTGCTTGCGCAACTGCTCCGCGCGACGCTGGGTCGCCTCGATCTCCTGCCGACGACGCTCGGCCTCCTGCTCAAACCAGCTCGGCCCATCGTCGAAGCTCTCGGCTTGCGTCTCATAAACCGGGGTGGGCGGCGACTCCTGTCGCTGCGCTGCCTCTGTTTCTTCGCGCTGCGTGTAACGCTCTTGCAGTGTCTGATCTCGCTGCTCGTGCGATTCCCTCTTTTCCTCGCGCTGGCGTTGCCGCTCGGCGATGCGACGTCGAATCTCGTCCTGAATCTGCCGCTCCCGATCACTCTGCCCGCTCGACGGCTGTGAAGGCGTCTCCCGAGTCTGCGGACGCGGGCGCTCCGTCTGCTCCGACTCCTCCCCACCAAAGAACTTCCCACCCACGAAGTAGAGAATCGCGAGGATCAGCGGAATGAGGATGTTGAGGAGGTCTTGCATGATTTAGTTCAAAGTTCAAAGTTCAAAGGTCAAAGTTCAAAGTTCAAAGGTCAAAGTTAGTTGAGCCATCGAGCTCAGAACTTTTCTGCCTTCTGCCTTCTGAATTTTGAATTTTGAATTCTGCCTTTATTCCTGGCCTTTGGTGCTCTCGTCGCCCTTGGCGATGGATTCGCGCATCTTGGTGTCGGCCTGGATGTTGTTGAAGCGGTAGTAGTCCATGATGCCGAGGTTGCCGCTGCGGAAGGCTTCGGCGATGGCCATGGGGACTTGCGCCTGGGCTTCGACGAGCTTGGCGTTCATCTCTTCGACCTTGGCTTTCATCTCCTGCTCGGCCGCGACCGCCGCCGCCCGGCGAACTACCGCCTGCTCCTGCGCCATGTTCTTGTTGGCCAGCGCCTGGCTTTCCGGAAGCTTCGCTCCCGTGTTCTCGCCCACGTCGACATCCGCGATGTCCATCGAGAGAATTTCAAAGGCGGTGCCGACGTCGAGGCCGCGCTGGAGCACGACTTTAGAAATGCTGTCCGGGCTTTCGAGCACGGTTTTATAAGTGTCCGCCGAGCCGATAGTGGTGACGATGCCCTCACCAACACGCGCGATAATGGTCTCTTCCAGCGCACTGCCGACGTAGCGCTCGAGGTTGGAACGCACGGTCACGCGCGCCCGCACCTTCACCTGAATACCGTCCTTGGAGACGCCGTCGATGGTGTTACGCCCACCCTGACCACCGGGGCAGTCGATCACCTTGGGGTTGATGGAGGTGCGAACCGCCTCGATCACACTCTTGCCCGTGCCCTTGGTCGCGAGGTCGATGGCGCAGGCACGCTCCCAGTCGAGCGGGATGGAGGCCTTGTCGGCAGCGATCAGCGACTGCACGGTCTGAATCACATTACCCTCGGCGAGGTAGTGCGCCTCGAGGTCGTTGGTCTGCAACTCAATGCCCGCCTTCACCGCCGTGATGCGCGCGTCGACGATCAGGGTCGGCGGCACCCCACGGATGCGCATGAAGACCAGATCGAAGAACCCGACCGGAGCACCCGCCACCAGCGCCCGAATAAAAAGGCCGATGTATGACATGAACAGCCAGATGGCGACCAGCAGGATAAGACCGGCGATGCCGATTCCAATAATAGCGAGGGGATTGAGTTCCATAACAATAGGGAATACAGGTTGAAGCGCAGTGTGAGCTTAAATTTTACGGACAACGACGCGGTAGCTGTCTTGTTTGACTACTTCAACGGGGTCGCCGCGATGAAGCAAGCCCGTTTGAGAGTATGCCTCGCATTTTTCACCGTCCAGTAACACAATGCCGGTGGGTGCGAGGGTGGTGAGGGCTTCGCCGCGCTTGCCGACGAGCTGTGGCTGGCTCTCGGCCGTGGCGCTGCCGTAGCGGGAGTTGCCACGGATGCTGCTCTTGAGCATGAAGCCGTAGCTCCAGCCCATCTTGCGGGCGAGCGGGAACATGCCGAGCACGGCGACCATGCAGGTAAAGGCACCCGCCATGAAGGCGAGGATGGCACCGACCGCTCCATATTCCTCCCACCCAAACCAGGCCGCACCGACCAGCGCACCGCCCGCCATGAGCCCCAGCACGCCACCCGGCACCAGCACTTCTGCCGCCGCCAGCAGCACCGCCATCAGGATAAAGCCAATAATCAGGGTCATGGGAACAAGGTCGCGCGAGGAACCCGCGCTACACCATTATCGCCCGAGAGCGGCTGCGGTCAATGCCAGGACTGCGAAATTTTCGGGCGAGGGAGCGGTGGCGAGCTTTTCGGTATCCTGACTTGCGGTTGGGCGTGGATGGCCTTTTTATCATGGCGGAGGTGGCTATGGCGAAATGTGAACTGATACTGGCTTTGGATTTGCCCGAGCGTGATGCGGCGCTGCGGCTTTTGGATGGGCTGGGGGAGCCGCTGCCGATTGTGAAGATCGGTTTGCAGCTCTTTACCCACTACGGCCCGTCAATTGTCGAGGATGTGGCCGGGATGGGCGCGGATGTTTTTCTCGATCTTAAGCTGCATGATATTCCAAATACGGTGGCCTCGGCGGTGGCAAGCCTGTTGCATCTGCCGATTCGGATGCTGACCATCCACGGGCAGGGCGGCCTGGAGATGATGCAGACCGCGCAGGAGGTGGCGGCGCAGAAGCCGGATTTGAAGCTGTTTGGCGTGACGGTGCTGACCTCGATGGATCGCGCCGAGCTGGCGGCGACAGGGGTCGATGATTCGCCGATCGATCAGGCGGTGCGGCTGGCACGGCTGGCGCTGGAGGCCGGGCTGCCGGGGATTGTCTGTTCGCCGCGCGAGCTGCTGATGATGCGCGATACTTTTGGCGAGGGCGGGCCGCTCTACCTGACGCCCGGCGTGCGCCCGGCCAATTCGGCGAGCGACGACCAGAAGCGGGTGCTGACCCCACGAGAGGCGGCGGCGCGTGGCGCTAATTTCATCGTGGTGGGGCGCCCGATTCTCAAGGCGGCGGATCCGGCGGCGGTGCTGGCCGAGATTCGGCGCGATCTGGATTTGGCGGCGGACGCCGACCCTGCGGCAGGCGGAGTGGCTCAATGAGCCATGCAGCGCTGCTTTTGGCCGCCGGGCGCGGGAGTCGCATGGCGGGCGCAGTGGCCGATAAGGTGCTTGCGCCGGTGGGCGGGCGAGCGGTCTTTGCCTATTCGGTGGAGGCTTTCGCGGCGAGCGGGTGCGTCGGGCATCTGGTGGTGGTGTATCGCGATGCCGAGCAAAAGGCGGCACTGGAGGCGGTGCTGGCGGATTGCGAGTTGGGCTGCCTGAGCGTCGATTGGGTGCCGGGGGGCGCGGAGCGGCAGAACTCGGTTTACGCCGGTTTGAGCGCCCTGCCCTGCCCCACAGAGCTGGTGTTTATCCACGATGCCGCCCGACCCCTCATCACGCCCGAGCAGATCGCGCGGCTCGAAAAGGCTGCGCAGCAAGATGACGCGGCAGTCTTGGCGCACCGGGTGGTCGATACGATCAAGCAAGTGGATGGCACCGACAAAAGCTGCGAGCGGGCACGTTTAACGGATTTGGAACGGAGCCGGCTCTGGGCGATGGAGACGCCGCAGGTGTTTAAGAGCACGCTGATTCGCGAGGCCTATGAACAGCTGCGAGCGGAGCAACGCACAGTCACCGATGACACCGCGGCTGTGAGTGCGCTTGGGCATGGGGTTACGCTGGTGGAAAACCGCGAGCCCAATCCGAAGGTGACCACGCCGGGCGATCTGGCTTATGTGGCCTTCCTGCTGCAAAACAGACAGAATGGAAAGCGCGGCGCGGGTGCATCGGTCTGAAAAATGCGGTTGGGTGATTATGGAGGCGAAGATTCGGAGAATAAGGGCGCTGGCGGTGTTGCTGGACTCCCAGTTTCGGCTGCCGGGCACGCAGATGCGCTTTGGCTGGGACGGCATCATCGGGCTGCTGCCCTTTGGCGACCTGCTGACAGCGGTGCCTGGGCTGTATCTTCTCTTTGAGGCGCGGCGCGCGGGTGTGCGCAAGCGCGCCCTCGCAAAGATGCTCTGGAATCTGACAGTGGACACGCTCGTCGGACTCATCCCGATCCTCGGCGACATCTTCGACTTTGCTTTCAAAGCAAACCTGAAGAATGCTAACATCTTGATCGAAGAACTGGAGCGCCAGCAAACCAGAGTGCGATCAGCGGCGGGCTAAATTTGACGAGTCCAACCCCTCGGTGGTGAGGTTTTTAGTCGTCCTCATGGCAATACCACACTTCGGCATCCCACTCTCTACGCTTAATCTTGAAAGGCAATGCGGTTTTTCAAGGAGAATCCGCGCGATGTGGCCTTCGCTTTAGCGAGTTTTCAGATAGTCGGCCTGTTTGGTGTTGCCGAAGCCGGGCGAGTGGAGCGGGGCGAGCTTGCCGGTGACAGAGTCGAGCACGTGGAGGCGCTGGCGGTTGTTTTCGCGCACGGTGACGATGAGGTGGCGTCCGTCGTTCAGCCAGGTGGGTTCGACGATGTCGACGTTGCCACTGGTGAGCGGCTGGCTGCGCTGCTGGTTGAAATCGTAGAGCACGGTCTGGAAGAATCCGCCGATGTTGGCCGTGAAGGCGAGCAGCGAGGGGTTGCGCGGGTGCCAGGTCGGCTCCGAGCAGTAGCCGCTGATGTCAGTGGGCACGCGCTGCGGGGTGCCGCCGCTGCTGCTGATCAGGTAGATTTGCGGGCGCCCGCGCGGGTCACCGGTGAAGGCCAGGCGGGTGCCGTCGGGTGACCAGGTGGGCGTGGCCTCGAGGCTGCGGTTGTGAGTGAGGCGTCGCGGGTTGTTGCCTTGAGCGTCGGCGATGAAGAGCTCGGGCGAGCCGTCCGCCGAGAGGATCATGGCCATGTGGTCGCCGCGGGGGCTGAAGGTGGCACCGGTGTTGGTGCCGTTGAAAGCAGCCACGGTGTCGAGCGGGCCGCTCGGCAGTTGCAGCATGAAAATATCGGGGAAACCCGAACGGAAGTAGCTGGTGTAAACCACTGCCTGCCCGTCGGGACGCCAGCGCGGCAGCACCGAGTCCGACTGATGGTTGGTGATCTGGCGCACGTTTTGAAAGAGAATGTCGCCGATAAACAACTCGCTGGCCGAACCCTGCTCCTTGGCAAAAACCACCTCCCCAGCGAAAAAACCCGCCACGCCCAGCGTCCGCTCAACCGCGTGATCCATCGCCTCCGCCACCGAGGCGCTCAGCGTGGCACCCGCCGCCCGATGCGTCTCCAGCACCTGCGGCGGCGTGCCCGACAAGATGCCGAGATCGACCTGCGTGCCGCCCGCTCGCGCCAGACGAAACACAAACTGCGCCTTGGCCTCGTCGGTCAGCTTGAGGCCGCCGTGCAGCCCGGCCGCCCGGCGCGCCAGCACCTGCACCTCGGAGTCCGCACTGACGATGGCCACCTGCAATTCGCGGCGCTCTCCGGCCTTGACGATGGGATCCAGCTCGATCTGCGCCGATGCCCAGCAAGGCAAGAAAAGCGCGAGCAGGCCGCCCAACAGGATTTGACGCGAATAGGCAAAAAGCTTCTTCATAATGCAAGGGGTTGGAATCGTGCGCACGCCGGAAAGTTCCGGTTGACGAAGTATTCACAAAACTTCGCAACTGGCAATGGCCAATCCCCACTGCATTTCCTTTTTTGACCCCTGCCCTTTCCTTCTACCTTATTGATAGACTAAAAGCGGCTGGGTGATGGGGTCGACTATACCGTGGTGGCGGATCTTGTTGAGCAGGTTTTCGTTGATTTCGTCGCCCTCAGCTACCAGCAGCAGGCCGTTCTGGCCGTAGATGCCTTTGGCCAGCTTCATGCCCGGTTGCAGCTCTTCGAGCAGCATCTCGCGAATCTTGTGCGGGAGCTGCACGGTGCGGGTGGCTTTGAGGAAGAGGCGGACAGCTTCGGGGTCGAAGGCCGTCCCGGAGCGCGCCAGAATCTCTTCGAGCGCCGCATCGCGATCCAGCGCGGTCTCGACATAAAAGGTGGGTACCGCCAGATAGCGCGCGGCTGTGGGGATGGCCTCGCCCCCCAGGCCGTCGGGGTAGCCCTTGCCGTCCCAGCGCTCGTGCACGGCGCGGATCACCTCGCCGGCCTCGTCCAGCCCGCCGACAAAGGAGGCCAGCGTCTGCCCGTAGATCGGGTGGGTCTCGACCATGCGGCGCTCCTCCTCGGTCAGCTCTTCGGGCGCTTCGCGGTAGCGGGAAATGGTCTCGCGCGACACCCTGACCAGCCCGATGTTGCGCAGCCAGGCGGCAGCACGCAGCAGGTGCTCGGCCTTCTCATCGAAGTGGCCGTGCTCGATCATCAGGTTCACCAGATCGACTGTCAACTTGGTCTCCTCGCCCAGCTTGGGGTGAAAGGTGCTCACGATGTGAAAGACCAGCCGCAGCGACTGCGAGAAGTTGCGGCTCAAGGCGTGGTTGGCCTGATCGAGCGCCTGCTTCTGGCGGGTCAGCTCGGCCACCTTGCTCTGGAGCTTGGCGTTGGCCTCGGCCAGCTTTTCGTTCAGTTCGAGGGCGTCTTGGCTGAGCCGGTTGTTGGCAGTGAGCAACTGGAAGCGCTGGACGGCGTTGCGCACGGTGGCGATCAGCTCCTCGCGCATCCAGGGCTTGGCCAGAAAGCGGAAAATTTCGCCCTTGTTGACCGCGTCGATCACCACCTTGAGGGTCAGGACGCCGGTGATCAGAATGCGCGAGGCATCGGGCTGGATGTCCTTGGCCTTGGTGAAAAACTCGAGGCCGGTCATCTCGGCCATGCGCTGGTCGGAGATGATGACGGCAAAGCGCTGCTATTTGAGCTTGCCCAGCGCCTCTTTGGGGTTATCGCAAAGGGTCATCCGGTAGCCATCGGCGGCGAGCGTCTCGCGCAGGGCGCACAAAATGATCTCGTCGTCATCGACGACCAGAATATCCGTCTCACTCGGACTCGGTTGTTGCATGCAGTTCC
>CAYQTM010000079.1:0-7141 GCA_964420355.1 uncultured Opitutales bacterium | reverse complement strand
GTGGGCCCGATTCGCCAAGGCCGCCTCACCGGCGCCGGCGAAACCATCGGCGACGCCCCGCCGATGATCGACTACCGCATCTCGGTCGCGGCGCAACCGGGGCAGGCCAGCGAGTTCAGCGGGCGCATGTTCATCCACGGGCGTTTTTCGCCGCTGCTGGCGGCTATCGCGACTTTCGAGGCGCTGGGTGCCAATATCGACGCCGATCTGGAGGAGACCATTGAGGCCGACCTCACCCTGCGCTTTCCTGAGCGCGAGTCCCTCCGCTTGTCGAACCTTTACAGCGGGGTAGGGGCGGGCGGTGGCCTCGCGCGCGAGCTGCTGCAACTGGTGGCGGCGCTGATGACCAATCCGCTGGAACAGGCGGAAATCAGCGCCATTGAGGTCGACATCCGCAAGCGCCCGGTGCTCGATCTGCGCTACCTGCGCGGGGTGACGGTTGAAGGCAGTGCGCCCCGAGCGGGCGAGACGCTAACGGTTGCCCTGCACACCCGCGACTTTCGCGGCGAGCCGCAGCGTCGGCTGGTGGAGGTGCCCATCCCCGAGCATGCGGGCGGCCAGACGCTCACCCTCTGGATCGCCGACGCCAACACGATCAACCGCGAGCAAGGCTTTGCGGGCTTCTTTCGACCCGATTTTGAGTCGGTGGACGACATACTCGACGCCGCGCGCCAGCGCCTGCCGCAAGACGCCATCTACCTGCGCCTGCTCGGCCAGCAAGATGGCCTGCGTGTCGACGGGGCGAACCTCGAAGGTCTGCCGCCCTCGGTGCGCGAGCTGGCCACCTCACCCAAGAGCGGCCAGCGCGTGCAGACCCTCAGCGACTACCCGCTCTGGGAACACCGCATCCGCACCAGCGGAGTCTTCCAAGGCAGCTACCGCCTGAGCTTTCAGGTGGAGTAAGTGAACTACGAATCGCACGAATCCCCACGAATCTTTCGACAAGAATTGCGTGGCTCCAAGTCCAATACTATGCCGCCCAGCTTAGCGTGAGCTAAACGGATCTGCCTCACGCCCGCTTCGCTCAAGACCCCAAGACTCCAAGACCCAAAGAGCTGAAGCCGTTCAATACTTATGATCCATTCCAGGTTGCCATTGGCAGTAAAATTTGCTGCCAGAGCCTACTTGGTCTTGATTCACGTCGGCTTGAAAAGTAGCAGCTTGTGAACGTCGCGGTTCCGGCTTGCAAGCGCACAAGATTCGTGAAGATTCGTGCGATTCGTAGTTTGAAATGCGTTTATTCGAGGGACTGGCGCAGGGCGCGGATTTCCTCGTGGACGGCGCGGACTTCGTCGCGGGTGGCGGCCAGTTCTTCGCGCAGGGCGCGGATTTCGCCGCGCAGTGATTCCTTTTCGTCGGGTGCGAGGCGTTCGGTGGGCTGGGCATGGATGGGCGGTGTCTCGGCGGTGGTGTCGGGCGGGCCGCAGAGCAGGTGCATGTAGCGGCTCTCTTTGCGCCCCGGCAGCTTGGGGAGCTGGACGACCAGCGGCCAGTCGAGTTCGGTGGCCATGCGTTCGAGAGTCTCGATGACCTGCGGCACGGTGGCGAAGGCGTGGAGGCGCTCGCTGCGTCCTCGCAACTCGCCGGGCGTCTGCGACCCGCGGAGCAGCAGGGTGCAGAGCAGGGCGCGCTCGGGGCGCTCCAGCGGCAGGCCGCTCTCCAGCCGGTGCGCGTATTTGGCGGCGCGCGAACCCGCCTGATCGACCCGCATCCCGAGCCGCTTCTCGCGGAGGCCGTCCATCGCGTCGAGCACGGTCTCCTCCTCGTATTCGACCACCGGCTCGCGGTTGCTCTTCTGGTTGCAGGCCGCGATTAAGCCGTTGAGCGTCAAAGGGTAATACTCGGGCGTGGTCGCCTCTTTTTCAAGCAGGCAACCCAGCACACGGGCTTCCTCGGGGGTCAGTTGGGGCAGTTCATCCATGGGAATTCTCTCGTTTACGTTGCCAAAAGGCGTCCATCAGCTCTTGGACTGCGGCGGTGGCGGGCGTGTTCCCGCTGGCGACGCCCGGCTCGATCTCGGCGAGGGCGGCCTTGGCCTGAGGATCGCCGAAGAAGGCCGCGCGCAGGCTGTCCTCGATCATCGAGCGCATCCAGTCGATCCGCTGGCTGGCTCGGCGCTGGTCAAAAAATCCGGAGGCCTTGGTGCGCTCGACGAACTCCTCGACCCGCCGCCAGGCCTTGTCAATGTCGGTGCCCTCACGCGCGGAGCAGGTTTGCGCGATGGTTTTCCAGCCGGGCGTCGCGGGCTGGAGAAAGGAGAGCACGCGGCCATACTCGGCGCGCGCCATGCGGGCGGGCTGCACGTTCGCGCCGTCGGCCTTGTTGACCAGAATCATGTCGGCCAGCTCGATCACACCCTTTTTGATCCCTTGCAGCTCGTCGCCCGCGCCGGCGATCAGCACCAGCAGAAAGAAATCCACCATCGAGCGCACGGTGGTCTCACTCTGGCCGACGCCCACCGTCTCGACGAGAATCGTGTCGAATCCAAACGCCTCGCAGAGCAGGATCGTTTCGCGGCTCTTGCGGGTGACTCCGCCCAGCGTGCCCGCGGAGGGCGAGGGTCGGATGAAGGCGTTCGGGTGCCGCGCGAGCTGCTCCATGCGCGTCTTGTCACCGAGGATGCTGCCGCGCGTGACCGAGCTGGAGGGGTCGACCGCGAGCACGGCCACCTTGCGCCCCTGATCGCAGAGCCAGGTGCCCAGCGCCTCGATGAAGGTGCTCTTGCCCGCGCCCGGCACGCCCGTGATGCCCACCCGCACCGAGCCGCCGGTATCGGGCATCAGCTCGGCCAACAGCTCCTGAGCCTGTTGCAGATGGCGCGGCGCATTGCTCTCGACCAGCGTGATCGCGCGCGCCAGAATAGTGGCGTCGCCGCCGCGAATCCCCTCGACCATGTCCTGCGTGCTGAGCTGCCGCCGCTGCCGTTTGAGGCGCTCGCGCCCGCTGCTGGCCGTCTGTCGCCCCGGCATCACGCGGCTGGCGTAAGCCCCGTCGGCGTCCTTGGGATGCCACTCTGGGCGCGGGTCATTGGGATTGAAGGCCGCACTGCGCTCTTGGGAATCATTCACCCCGGCATTTCAAGCAATCGCCGCCTTCCATGCAAACATTTCCGCTCGCGGAGCGCTTGTTCGTAATTGGCAGTAGCTTGCCAGCAGGAAAGCCCAGCTTATTTGATTAACAGACTGGGATTAATAAATTTTATGATTTTGGCATTGTCAGGCGGGCGGAGAGTCGCTAAAGCTTGCCCCACGAATACCTGAGAATTCCTATGGCCGATAATGAGGAAACCAACCCGGAGGCAGTGCTGAACGAAGATCAGCGCTTGCTTGATGATTTTTCGCCGCACTCTTACGAGGAGTGGAAACAGGCAGCCGAAGACCTGCTCAAGGGCAAGCCCTTTGATAAGCTGCTGATTGCGCCGACCCATGAGGGCTTTGACATCCAGCCGATCTATATGCAGCAGGATGTGGCCGATCTGCCGCACATGCGCGGAATGCCGGGTCTGGGCAACCACGTGCGCGGCGGCAAGGCGAGCGGCTATCTGCGCGACAGTTGGGAGATCTCTCAGGAATACACCAGCCCGGTGCCCGAGGATCTGCGCAACTGGATTGTGCGCGAGCTGTGCCTGGGCGTGACCGAGGCCAATATTTTGTGCGATGCGCCGACCCGCAAGGGCGTCGACGCCGACAGCAAGGAGGCGACCGATGTGGGCGTCTGCGGCGTGTCCTTGAGCAGCCTGCGCGACCTCGAAAAGATCTTTGACGGGGTGTATCTGGAGATGGTGCCGCTTTACTTTCAGAGCGGGATGAGCGGTCTGCCGGTGCTGGCCGGGCTGGTCTCGCTGATGGAAAAGCGCGAGCTGGGGCTGGAGTATTTGAAGGGCTGCGTGGAGATCGATCCGCTCGGCTACGGGCACGAGCACGGCGCGCTGCCGACCAGTCTTGAGGCCGCTTACGACGAGATGGCCGCCGCGACCCGCTTTGCGGTCGAGAAGTTGCCGAACATGCAGACCCTGCACGTCAGCACCCAGCCTTATCATAAGGCCGGTGCCTCGTCCTCGCAGGAGATGGCCTTTGCGCTCGCGACGATGGTCGACTACGTGCGCGCCATGCAGAAGCGCGGCGTCGAGGCGGTCGATGCGCTGAGCAAGGTGCGCCTGAGCCTGGCGATCGGGCCGAATTTTTATCTGGAAATCGCGAAATTCCGCGCCCTGCGGATGCTCTGCGCCAAGGTGGCCGAGGCCTTTGGTGCGAGCGAGACCCAGCGGAGCGTCCACCTGCACGCCCGCACCGGGCAGTTCAACAAGAGCCGCCTCGACGCGCACACCAACATGCTGCGGACGACCACCGAGGCCTTTTCGGCGGTGATCGGCGGCGTGGACAGCCTGCATGTGGCTTGGTTTGACGAGGTGGTGCGCGAACCCGACGAGTTCAGCCGCCGCATTGCGCGGAACATCCAGACCATCCTCAAGGAGGAGTGCGACATGACCCGCGTGGTCGATGTGGCCGGCGGTTCCTGGGCAATCGAAACCTTCACCCACCAGATGGCCGAGCAGGCTTGGAAGCTGTTTCAGGAGATTGAGAAGCAGGGCGGCATGGCGGCGGCGCTGGAAGCCGGGATGCCCCAGCAGGCCTGTGCCGAGGTGTTTGCCAACAAGCAAAAGAAGGTGCGGCAGCGTCGCGAGGTGCTGGTCGGGGTCAACATGTATTCCAACGCGACCGAGAAGCCCCTGCCGCCGCGCGACATCAGCTACACGGCGATTGCCAAGAACCGCGCCGAGGCGGTGAGCAAGGTGCGCGCCGAGGCCAGTAGCGAGAAGGCGACTGCGCTCGACGGTCTGGATATGGAAAACGCCGTTGTGACCGCCAAGGCGGCGCTCGAAGCCGGGGCGACCTTCGGCGAGGTGCTCGGGCAACTGCGCGAAGGGCGCGGCAGCTACGAATTTAAGCCGGTCGCGCAGCGTCGCGCGGCGGTCGACTACGAGGAACTGCGCTATGCGGCGAGCCGTTTTGCCGCGAAGACCGGCAAGGCACCGCAAATCTTGCAGGCGAACATCGGCCCGAGTCGCCGCTACCGTGGACGCGCGGACTGGACGAGCGCCTTCTTCCAGGCGGCGGGCTTCGAAATGCTGAACGACGAGGACTTCAATTCGGCGGAAGAAGCGGCCAACCGCCTGCGCAGCAGCGAGGCCAAGATCGCGATCATCACCAGCGACGACGACACCTACGCCGAAAAAGCCGAAGAGGTCTCGAAAGCGCTGAAATCGGCCAACCCCGGTGCTACCATCATCCTCGCCGGAGCCCTCAACGACGACCTCACCGCGAAAGTCAAAGCCGCCGGCGTCGACGACTTCGTCCACATGAAAGTAAACAACTACGACTTCAACCGCAAACTACTGGAGACCCTCGGCGTCCTTTAAACACCTAGAAAGTGAGTGTATTTACTGGGGGTCTTTTTAAAACGCAGAGAACGCAAAGACGCAAAGGCGCTGAGAGATTAAGAAGGCTTGTTAAACAAGGCGATACAGCACGAGACGAAACTAGAGAGTTTTTATAGACAATGTAAACTCGCTCAACTTTGCAGCTTAGACGCCTACGTTCCCATAACCCGCAGCCATACTGACATTGCTTTAAAAACCCAGATTTTGAAAGCCACTCCAAGCGTAATATATTTGAGCCATTGTCGAGAAACCAAGCAAACCTTAATGCCTCTGCGTCTCTGCGCCTTTGCGTTCTTTGCGATAAAAAAGAAAACGCCTTCGATATTAGAAAAAATGAGTGAACATTTAAAGGCCGAAAACATCATTGCCGAAAAAGTAATTGGAGCGGCAATTGAAGTGCACCGAGAAGTCGGTGGGCCTGGGCTGACTGAACCGTTTTACGAAGCTTGTCTATCCGAAGAGTTGCGCCTGCGTAATATTGCGCATGTGCTGCAGCGAACCATTGCCGTAACTTATAAAGGCATGCGCATCCGCGAACCGTTGCGAATCGATATGCTGGTGGGAGAAAAGGTCATCGTAGAGAATAAAGCTGTTGGCAAAGCCAATCCGCTTTTCCGAGCACAGCTCTTAACCTATCTCCGCTTGACTGGCTTGAAACTCGGTCTGTTGCTTGATTTCGGTTATGCAACAATGCGCGACGGCATAACCCGTGTTGTCAATGACCTCTGAACCATTTTAAATTATTCGGCCTGTCTTTTTTTAACGCAGAGGCGCAGAGAGATCAGTGTAACTTTTATTTTTTGAAGATATTAACGCTTATAAGCTCAGAAATGCAATAAAATCAGGCAGTGATCCATATATATCTATTGATGTCCTTTCGCCTTCGTGACTCTGCGTTAAATCCCATTTTTCTGCATTTTGAATTCTGAATTTCTACTTCTGACTTTTTAAACATGAGCAATCCCGACTTCACTACGCTTGACTATAAGGCTTCTGAGCGCCCTTCCTATGAGGATTGGAAGGCGCAGGTTGAGGCTGAGACTGGTTCCCGTGCCGAGGACATCGTGTGGGACACGATGGAGAAGATACCGGTGAAGCCGGTCTATACCGAGGCCGATACGGAAGGTTTTGAGCATCAGGGCTTTCAGGCGGGCATTGCGCCCTTCCTGCGCGGGCCTTATGCGACGATGTATGCCTTTCGTCCCTGGACGGTGCGCCAGTATGCGGGCTTTTCCACCGCTGAGGAGTCCAACGCCTTTTATCGGCGCAACCTCGCGGCGGGTCAGAAGGGGCTGTCGGTGGCCTTCGACCTCGCGACCCACCGCGGCTACGACAGCGATCACGAGCGCGTGGTCGGCGACGTCGGCAAGGCGGGCGTGGCGATCGACTCCATCCTCGACATGGAGATCCTCTTCGACCGCATCCCGCTCGACAAGGTGTCGGTTTCGATGACCATGAACGGCGCGGTCATTCCCGTGCTGGCCTTCTACATCGTGGCGGCGCTCGAGCAGGGCGCGAAGATGGAAGACCTAAGCGGCACCATTCAGAACGACATTCTGAAGGAATACATGGTGCGCAACACCTACATCTACCCGCCCAAGCCCTCGATGAAAATCATCGCGGACATCTTCGAGTTCACCTCGCAAAAGATGCCCAAGTTCAACCCCATCTCCATCTCCGGCTACCACATGCAGGAGGCCG
>CAYQTM010000078.1:0-7182 GCA_964420355.1 uncultured Opitutales bacterium | reverse complement strand
GACGTTGCATTCAGCGCCATCACCAAGCTACGGCCTAAATGAAGTTACCTTGACAGGCAGGTAGCACAAATAACTGCGAGCTTGAATCTTTTAAGCGGAACAAGTAGAGTAATCTTATGAGCACTGTGGATGAAATCCAGTCTGCAATTTCGCACCTGCCAGAAGCCGACAAGCAGCGCCTGCGCTCGTGGTTTATCGACATGGACGATGGTGCCTGGGACAAGCAGATTGAAACGGATTCCGACCAAGGCCGTCTGGACTTTTTGGTCGATGAAGCGCTCTCGGAGCTGAAGCACGGCAAAACGCGCGAGCTGTGATCCACCGGACGACGAGCCGCTTCTGAGCATGTTACTACGGGCTGCCTGCAGGCGTCCGTAAACATGCGGATCGTGCCTTTGAGCGACTCAAGAACAACCCACGCCATCCATCCCTTCGCTTCAAGCCGGTTGGCAAATTTATTCGGCTCGCATTGGGGCAGGCTACCGCGCGCTGGCTGTCCCAACAGAAGAAGGTATGATCTGGGTTTGGATCGGTACCCATGATGAATATGATCGTTTGATCAAATAATGCTCGCTGCGTGTTTTCCGCTCAGGATTGGCAATCCCCAGCCAAAACTCGGCGCAATCGACCAAAGTGGAAGGGGACTTGCGGGATGGGGCACGGGCTGCTCTGCTTAAGGGCTGCCACACCCAACCGTTGAACCCGCATGTCTGCCGCCAAAAAGATCGTCAAAGTCGTCCTCTGGAGCCTCTGTGGGCTGCTGGGGCTGCTGATTCTGGCGGTGGTGGCGCATCCGCTGTATATCAAGCCGCTGGTCGGGTGGGGCTTGCAGCAGGCAGGCGCGAGCGCCGAGCGCATTGAAGTGCAGGGCTATGGGCGGCTGGTGCTCTCGGGCGTGCAGTATGCGGGCGAGGGGCTGGAGGCGCAGGTGGCCGAGGTGTCGCTGCCGATGCCCTTCCCTTATTTGCAGGCGCGGATGGGTGGCGCGATGAATGCCGAGGGGCCGGAAGTGCGCGTGACGCAGCCCAAGGTCGTTATTTCGCAGAGCGAGGCGCAGCCGCAGGAGCCGTCCGCCGAGCCGCCGACGCCCGCCGAGGTGGCCGAGCAGTTGCGCGGGCTGGGCGAGACGCTGCGCGCCTGGGTGCCGCCAGTGGTGGTCGAGGGCGCGCAGGTGGAGTTTCCGGGTGGGGCTTGGTCTTCGGGGGCGGCGAGCTTTCGCGATGGCGTGCTGGAGGCTTCGGGGCGGCTGGCGGCGGTCGAGCGCGAGACGCCGCTTTCGCTGCGGGTGGCGCTGGCGGAGGAGTCGGTCGGGGCGCGGGTGCTCTTGGACAATTTTGCGACGGAGATCGAGGCCGATGTCGCGTTGGGCGAGGGTCTGGCGCTGGATTTGGGCGGACAGCTGCTGAGCGGTGACCTCTCGGCGAGGGCGCAGGTGGCACCCGAGGTCTGGCGGATCGAGCGGGGCGAGTTGTCGCTCGATGGGCTGCAATATACGGTCGAGACCGCGCAGGCCGAGGTGGCGATTGCGGCGCTCTCGCTGGATTTGGAAGGTGGTGGGCTGGATTGGCGCTATGCGCTATCCGGCAATGGCGAGCTGACCACGCCCGAGCGGACGGAGCCGTGGCGGCTGGCTTCCGAGGGCGCGATCGACCCCGAGCGGCTGCGGTTGACCACGCTCGAGGCCGAGCTTGAGGCGGCGAATCTTACCCTTGAGGCTCCCTTGGAGGTGCAGCTCGACCCGCTCGACATCGCCGAGGCGGCGCAACTGAGCGGGCAGGTCGATCTGGCTGCGCTTGGGCTGAGCGAGTCGGGTCTTGTGGCATTTAGCGGGACGGCGCAGCCGGAGCCTGCGGCGCGTGCTTCGCGGTTTAATTTCGATCTCACGGTGAGCGATTTGCCGCAGCTCCCCGAGGTCAGCGGGAGCATCGAGGGGCGCATCGACCCGCGCGAGGTGCTGCTGGTGCGGCTTGCGGCGCGGCTGGGCGAGCGCGAGCTGTTGGAGGGTTCCGGCGGCTATTCCTTTGAAGATCAGGCGCTTAAGCCAACCGAGGTCACCGGAAACATCGCTCCGGAGCTGGCGTCGACTTTTATCGAGGCATGGCCAACCAGCGACCCGCTGCGCTTTTCGCTCCGCGCGTCGGGCGCGCCCTCGGCGCTTGAGTATGAAGGCGAGATCACCACGGGCGAAATTGCACTGCCGGTGGTCAAACCCTTCGCCTTGACCGCGAAATTTGGCGGTCAGGGCATCAGTCAGCTGGCGCTGGAAGCTCAGGCTGAGATGGCTGATGCGCAGATTGGGCTGGCCTTGAACGGCGGGCTGCGCGAGGGCGTGGTCGCGGCGGAACTGACCGAATTGCGCATCGAGCAGGCGGCGGGGACGCTGCTTGCGCTCACTCAGGCGGCGGAGATCGAGGTGGCCTTTGGCGAGTCGCCCCTGCGCTTCGACTTCGGTGGGCTTGCGCTCGCCATGCCTGCCTCGCAGGGGCGGCTCAGTCTTTCTGGCTCCGGTGCGATGGGCGAGCAAATGGACGTTAGTATCGACGCCGAATCGCTCCAGCCCACCGATTTCAATGCGCTGCTGCAAGAGCCCCTGCTGCCGGAAGCGGCGGTGCGGCGGCTCGCGGGCGAGTTGTCGGTGGCCAACCCCGAAGCGCCTCTGACCGGCCAATTACAGGCCGAAATCGCGGCGATGGCACCCTCCGAAGTGCCGCTTGTGATGCGTGGCGAGCTGACCCTTGGTGCGAACGCGCTCACCATCAAGGAGCTTGAAATTCGCACCCGAAATATTCCGCTGATCCGCGCCGATGGCACCGCGCCGCTACGTGTTCAACCCTTTGCCAATCAGGTGCTTGCCATGAGCCAGCAGAGCTGGGACATCGGCTTCGAGATCGACATGGCCGAGCTGCCCGAGCCCCTGCGCGGTCTGACGGAGGCGCGCCTGCAAAACCTTCAGGCCGAGGGTCGCCTGACCGGTGCGGCCATGCAGCCAAGCGGCGAGACGCGCCTGAGCCTCGCGCAGTTCACCTATCCCGCGCCTGACGGTGGCGAGGATTTTCACTTTGAGGGGGTCGAGGCGCGGCTGACGCTCGACGAGGAGGCTTTTGCGCTGGAAAACCTGACCTTTCGCCAGCCGAGCCTCGCCGAATCGCCTCGCATCCAGGCGCGGGTGGCCGACATCCCTTGGGAGCGGCTTGCAGAGCAGGACTGGGAGGCGCTCTCGGGGCTGAGCGGCAGCTTGCAGATCCGCGCCTTTCCGCTGGAGGCCGTCGCCATTGTCGCGCCGACGGTGGTCGAGCGCGAGGGCAGCATCGAGGCCGATCTCGATATCGCACCCGGTTTTGACATTACCGGCAATGCGGCGATCAAGGAACTGGCGCTCAAGCCGATGCCCACCGGCACCCTGCGCGAGGTCAGTATCCACCTCGGGTTCAGCGGCAAACGGGTCGAGCTGGAGTCGCTGGAAGGCAGTCTCGGCGGGCGAGAGTTACGCGCGACGGGATATGCTGATTATGGTAACTGGCCGCAACTGCCCTTTCGGGTCGAGATGGAAGGCGATCAGCTTGATGTGCTGCGCGACGACGGGCTGATTATCCGCAGCAACCTTCGCGTGCTGGCCGAGGGGTCGGGCGCGCTGGATGCCGTTGCGCTGAGCGGCGATGTCGAGCTGGTCGAGAGCCTCTTTGTGCAAAATCTGCGCGATTTCACGCAGGGCGGCACCGCAGGGGTGGCCTCGCAGCCGCCCTTTTTTAGCGTCGAGCAAGCGCCATTTTCCGAGTGGACGCTCGATTTCAGCATCCGGGGCGACCGCTTTTTGCGTGTGCGCTCGCCGGTGCTGAACACAGCGATTTCCGCCGACTTCGATCTCACCGGCACGCTCGGCAGCCCGCTACTGGTCGGGGAAGGCGGGGCGGACAGCGGAGCGTTGAGCTTTCCTTTTGGCCGTCTGACCCTGCGTCAGGCCGAGGCGCGCATCACTCAGGCGCGTCCCAATGAGGTGCAGCTGAACGCCGCTGCTAACGGTAACACGCTCGGATACTCGGTCACGCTCAACCTCGACGGCACGATGACCGACCCGCAAGTTACGCTCCAGTCGATCCCGCCCGCCGACAGCGAGGAGTTGCTGCTCATGCTGACCACCGGCGCGATGCCCGGCGGCGACGCTGAGGGCGAGCTGGCCGCTCGCGCCGGACGTCTGGCGCTCTTCATCGGGCAGGACGTGTTCTCGCCGATGTTCGGAGGCGGAGGCAGCGGCGAGCCGCGCATCGAGGTGCACAGTGAAGGCTCGCTGTCCCAGTCAGGACGCTCGACCCAAGGGCTCGAATACATAGTGAATGACGACTGGTCGGTGATCGGCGAATATGACGAATTCAGCAACTACAACCTCGATCTGAAGTGGCGCTTCTATAAAAAGAAAGGTGGCTCGGATGCAGCAGCGGAGGACGATACGGAATGAAGCGCGCATTAAAAATATTCTTTCTTGTTCATATACTTATGCTGGTATGTGCAGCGGCGCGAGCCGAAAAGCCCATCGCCGTCGACGGCACCGGCTTCCTGCGCAACTTCCAACTCGAAAACACGCTCGGCGAGCTGCAAATCGGCGACACCATCGACGGCGCTTTTATCGAGGACTCGCTCTTCTTCGTCTCGGCGCAAATGGCCAGTCGCGGCTTTCTCGACATGACCGCGCGGGTGGTCGTGCATAAAGAGAGCGGGCGCGAGGTCTATCGCTGGGAGCGCGGGACGCTGCTGCCGCCCATCGACAAGATCGATACCGCCCAGCGCTTCAAAATCGACGTCAAAAAAGGCCAGCGCTACATCTTCGACGAGCTGACCATCAACGGCTTACCGCCCGAGATGACCATGCAGCAGGCCGAGCGCTATTTTGTCACTGGCGGCTTCCTCATCCGCTCGCGCAGCCAGCGACTCTTCTCCAGCGGGCGGCTTGGTGGCGGGGTGTCGACCCTCCAGCGGGCGCTGACCGAGATGGGCTATATCGACGCGCAGGTGCAGGTGGCCGAGGAGGAGCGCGACGAGCAAGCGGCGGAGGTCGACGTGACGATCGAGGTCGAGCCGGGGCCGCGCTATTACGTCACCGAGGTGGTCGAGCGCCTGGCCAACGACGCCACCATCGCCGAGCGCCCCGACTACCTGCAAGCGACGCGCACGATGCGCAAGCCGTGGTCGAGCAGCCTGGTCGCCGACCTGCGCACCGAGCTGCGCAACCGCATCTTTGCCACCGGACGCCCCGATACCGTGGTCTCGGCCAGCCGCGAGGTGATCGGCGAATCGCCCGGCGAGCGCTCGCTGCGGCTGGTGCTCAGCGCCAAGCCCGGGTCCTTTGTGCGCTTCGAGGGCTACGATTTTCAGGGAGCGCCGAACGTGCGGGATGCGCTTTTGCAGCGCCGCGTGCTGCTGGAGTCCGGCGAGCCGCTGGATCCGCTGAGGGTGGAGCAAGACCGCTTTCGCATCGCGCGCCTCGGAGTTTTCGATCGCGTGAAGTTCGAGATTCCGAAGACTGGCGAGGCGCGCGAAGTCGATTTCCAGTTGGAAGAAGGGCTGCTGCGCGAGGCCAGTCTGCGCGTGGGTTACGGCAGCTACGACAAGGTGCGGCTGGGTGCCCAACTGCGGCTGAACAACCTCTGGGGGCGCGCCCACCGCTTCGAGCTGGAGGCGATCCAGACCTTTGTCAGCACCGCCGCCGAGGCGACTTACAACATCCCGGCACTCTACGGGCTGCCTGCGGATTTCAATGCGCGCGCCTTCGGCATCCAACGCGATGAGGTGAGCTTCGAGCGCCGCGATCTCGTGGTGGAGGCCGGCATCGACTTCAATCACCCCGACTGGAAGGACGAATACGGCATCCGCTACCAGCTCGCCCGCCTGCAAGCCCGCGAGCTGGAAAGCCGCACTTTTGCGACCGACATCGAGGCGCTGGTCGGCAGCGTCAGCTTGCGTTGGGAGCGCGATCTGCGCGACTCGGTCTTGCAGCCCACCGATGGCTACCGGCTGGGTGGGTCGGTCGAATTTTCGCGCAAGTTTTTCGGGTCGGAGGCACCCTTCGAGCGGTTGGATTTCGGCGGCAGTTGGCACCGCAAGCTCAACGAGGGGCTATGGGTGAACCTGGCCGGGCGGCACGGGCTGCTGCTGTCCTCCGAACCCAGCTCTGAGCTGCCGTTCAACAAGCGCTTCTTCCCCGGCGGCGCAAACTCGATCCGCGGCTACCTCGACGGCGAAGCGGCGGCCATCGACCCCGAGGGCAAGGTGATCGGCTCCGAAACCTTCCTGCTGCTCACCGCCGAGCTGGAGCAGGCGCTCACGCCCAACACCACGGCGGTGATCTTTGTCGATGGCCTCACCCAGAGCGCCAGCGCCGATGACTGGCCGGGCGAGTCCAACCTCTTTTCGGTCGGCGCAGGGCTGCGCTACCAGACCCCGCTCGGGCCGCTGCGCATCGAGTATGGCTACAATCTCGACCCGCGACCCTCCGACGGCACCGGCACTCTGCACATCTCTCTCGGCACGCCGTTCTAAGCTAAGCGGCAGGCCAGTGCAAGTTGTCGATAATCGAGCTTCGAAGCTCAAATTGGTATCATCCATGCGACTTAACACGTTGAATGATTATGCCAGAAGAGCTGAACATGTTGTTTCGGAGCCAAATCCGAGTGCTGTATAGCGGCGAGTCGCAACTTTTGATTGCGCTGCCGGCAATGCGTGCCTCGGCGACGGATCCTGCGTTGGCCGAGACCCTGAGCGTCATGCTGAATCAGGCCAAGGAGCACATCCGCTTTCTGGCGGGCATCTGCCAACAACTGCAAGTGCAGGCGATCGGCGAGCACTGCGAGTCGATGGAAGGGCTGATTAGCGAAATTGAGCGTTACCGAAGTCAGGATGGCAAGGTGCCGATCAAAAATGCCATGCTGATTTCAGGAGCCCAGCAGATTTCAATGCTGCAAGTTGCAGGCTACAACACCGCCCGCAACTATGCCGAGCCCCTCAATTTGCATGATGCCCGCAGGCATTTGACGGGAGCGCGCGAGCATGCCGTGGTGCTCAACCGCGAGTTCGACCAAATTCTCAAAGAAAATATTCTGGCCGAGACCACGGATGGGCACTAAGGGCTTGTCGGTAAATAAGTGTAGCAATCCGACTTGTTCTTTTGCCCGCTGACGGCGTTGCTCCTCA
>CAYQTM010000077.1:0-7198 GCA_964420355.1 uncultured Opitutales bacterium | reverse complement strand
GGAGGCCGCGTGCCGGGTGCGCGTGTGGCGCGTGTGGGGGCGCGCGTGGGGTGGCAGGTTGGCGAGGCGCCGGTCGATGTTGCGCTGGCGGGCGTGGGTGGGCATGGTCCAACGGGAGTAGTGGTTGGGCGCGTGGGGGGGGCGGCGGCGGAAGGTGTCGACGAAGCCCGCGTCGAGGAGTTGGGTGAAGCTCTCGCGCTCCTCGTCGGTGAAGCCGGCGTTGCGGCGGTTGCTCTTGGGGTTGGCGATGTCGATTTCCTGGTGCGCGACATTGAGGTCGCCGCAGGCCAGCACGGGCTTTTCGGCGTCGAGCCGTCGCAGGTGCTCGCGAAAGGCCACGTCCCACTTTTCGATGCGGTAGGGCAGCCGTTTGAGCCCGCCCTGCGAGTTGGGCGTGTAGCAGGTGACGAGGTAAAAATCGTCGAACTCGGCGGTGATGACGCGCCCCTCGTCGTCCAGCTCGGGCGAACCCAGCCCGAAGCGCACCTCGCGCGGCTCGGTCTTCGAGAGCACGGCGACGCCCGAGTAGCCCTTTTTCGCGGTGGACTCCGCCCAGTATTGGTGCGGGAAGGGCAGCTCCAGCGCCACGCCGATCTCGCGCCCGGCCTTGGTCTCCTGCAGGCAGAGCACGTCCGCGCCTGCGGCCTCCATCGCCTCGATAAAACCTTTTTTCAGCGCGGCACGGATGCCGTTGACATTCCAGGACAACAGTTTCATGCCGCCACCATAGCGGCGCAGCCCTGCATTTTGCACCACAAAAACCCGTAAAAATTTTTCGGGAAAAAGGTTGCCAGCGGTGGGTCGGGCGGCTATTTCTAGTCGTTTCCACTAAACGCATTCCTCTGTCATGGGTAATTTGAAAAAGAAACGCCGTCTGAAAATGAACAAGCACAAGCGGCGTAAGCGGACACGGGCCAATCGCCACAAGAAGCGGACCTGGGGTTAAACTGCCCCGGCGCCGGTTCGGTTAAGGAATGCGCATGGACAGCAGCGGTCGCCGCGAGCGTTGCCTGCGTCGGTTGACGTGGGGCGATCTCGATCCTGCTGCGGTTCAGCACCTTATCGAACTGGCGCGGCTTGAAGATCTGGAGGGCTGGGGTCTGCGGACACCGCCCGAGCGCTTCGGCGACGCCACCACGCGGCTGATGCCCGCCGGTGCCACGGGCACGGCGCATCTGGTCGCGCGCGAGGCGCTGGTCTTGTCCGGACTGCCGCTGGTTGAGCGGGTCTTGCAGGCTTACGCGGGCGAGGCGGGTGCGCACTTTGAAGCGGCGGCGGGCGTGGGCGATGGCCAGCGCGTCGTGGCGGGGACGCGGATCGGTAGCCTCGCGGGCTCGGTGCGCGTGCTGCTGGAGGCCGAGCGCGTGTTGCTGAATTTTTTGCAGCGCCTCTCGGGCGTGGCGACCCAGACCGCTCGCTATGTCGAGGCGCTTGGGGACAGCCCGACGCGCCTGCTCGACACCCGAAAGACGACGCCCGGCTACCGGATGCTCGAAAAATATGCGGTAGCCTGCGGCGGCGGCTGGAACCACCGGCTCGGGCTGTTCGACCGCGTGATGCTGAAGGACAACCATCTTGAGATAACCGGCGACGGGGACGGGCTGGCGGAGCGGGTGGCCGAGTCGCGCCGCCTCCAGCCCGAGCTGGCGATCGAGATCGAGGTCGACCGACCCGAGCAGATCGAGGCGGCGCTGGCGGCGGGCGCGGACATCCTGCTGCTCGACAACTTCACCACCGCGCAGCTCGCGGCGGCGGTCGAGCAGATCGGCGGGCGTGCGCTGACCGAAGCCTCCGGCGGCATCCAGATCGAGCGCCTTCCCGAGCTGGCCACGCTCGGCCTCGACTTCATCTCCACCGGCGCGCTCGTCCATCAGGCGGCCTGGCGCGACATCGGCCTCGACTGGGATTGACCGCCGCGTGCGGCCAACCGCAATCTGGTATCAGACCTGCGGCGGTAGAGGCATGTTTTCACATGCCAAAATTGCAGGACTTGTAAGTATCATCGCCATGCTGCTGCTCGCGGGTTGCGAATGGGAGGCGGGTGGCGGCCCGGTTTGGAACAGCCCAGAGGACACCGTCGACCGCGCCATTGCGGTGATCGTGCCGACCGAGGGCAACGACGTGCGCGGGACGGTTTACTTCGTCCGCGAGGGTGCCGGAGTGCGCGTGACCGGCAGCCTGCGCAACCTCGAACCCGGCGAGCATGGCTTTCACGTCCACCAATGGGGCGACCCCTCGAAGGCCAACGGCACCTCGATGGGCGGGCACTTCGCGCCTTTCGACAACCCGCACGGTGCCCCGGAAGACGAGGAGCGCCACGTGGGCGACCTCGGCAATATCGTCGCCAACGAGGAGGGCGTGGCCGAGTTTTCTTTCTTTGACGAAATGATCCGGCTCAACGGCACCGCCTCGATTGTCGGGCGCGGGCTGATCGTCCACCAGGACGAGGACGACCTCGAAAGCCAGCCGACCGGTGCCGCCGGGGCGCGCCTCGGGATGGCGGTGATCGGCGTGGCGCAAAGCGAGCGCGACGCCACCCAAGGCGGCGACTGAACACTGCGCGCTGCGACGCCGCTGGCGCGCAAATTGCGATTGCCTGCGCTGGCGGCGACGCAATGATGGGGTGATGCCCGAGCGGATCAGCAGTCGCCAGAACCCACGCGTCAAGACGCTGGTCAAGCTGCGCGAGCGCGCCACCCGCGAGCGGTTGGGGCGCTTTGTCATCGAGGGCGCGCGCGAGCTGCGCCATGCGGTGGAGGCGGGCATCGCGTTGGAGTCCCTCTACTGCTGTCCCGAGCTGTTTCGCGCAGATTGCGAGGCGGTGGCGGCTCAGGCGCAGACGCGAGCGGGCGAGGTGTTCGAGTTGTCGCGCGAAGCCTTTGAAAAAGCCTCGCTGCGGGAAGGGCCGGACGGCTTGCTGGCGGTTGCGCCGACCTGGGACTTGTCACCCGAGCGCCTGCAACTGCCGCAGCGCCCGCTGCTGGTGCTGGCCGAGGCGGTCGAAAAACCGGGCAACCTCGGTGCGATCCTCCGCACCGCCGACGCCGCAGGTGCCGACGCGCTCCTGCTCTGCGACCCGGTCGCCGATGTGTTTAACCCCAACGTGGTGCGCTCCTCGCAGGGGCTGGTTTTCCGTGTGCCACTGGCCGCCTGCTCGGGCGAGGCTGCCCGCGCTTTTCTCGCCGAGCGCGGCATCACGCCCTTCGCGACCAGCCCGGATGCCGACCGCAGCCTATGGGAGCACGATTACCGCGTGGGCACCTGCTTTGTGCTCGGCAGCGAGAGCGAGGGGCTGAGCGACTACTGGCTGCGGCAGGCCACTCCGCTGCGTATCCCGATGGCCGGGCAAGCCGACAGCCTGAATGTGGCCGCCAGCGCTGCCATCTGCCTGTTTGAAGCCGCCCGCCAGCGTGGCCTGCAGACAAAAATTTGAAAAAAATCTGTAAATGCCGAAATTCTTTGAACGAAACCGTTTTTGCTGCCGTCTTAATAACTGAACAACGAATTTTTTCGGCGTTCATAGTTTCAGTCTAGTTTGTAGTTTGTTAAGCAAAGAGGCCGTCTCCGGGCAGAGGCGGCCTTTTGCATTATAGGGTGCGGCGTCCCCAGAGCGTCTGGAAGCGCGCGCCGAGGTTGCCCGGATGGAGCAGTTCGAGGAGAGTCTGCTTTTGCGGGCTGAAGCCCGAGCCGTCAGCCGCCATCAGGCGCTGGAGCGTCGCGGCGGCGTGCTCCATGAAGAAACTTTCCTGGCGCTGGAGGCCGGTCTCGAAGCCCTGCGCCTGCAAAATCTCGCGCAGCGGATCCCAGGCGAGGTGGGCGGTCAGATCCTGCGCGCCGGGCTGGGCGAGGAGGTCGTTGTGCTGACGATGCTGAAAATAGGCGCGCGCCGTGCCCTCGGGGTGTTCGGACAGCAGGCTCTCCCAGCTTTTTCCGTAATCGAAGGTCAGCAAAAGCCCCGAGAACCGCTGCTCGGCCAGCGAGCGCAGGCGCGCCTCGGCCTCCAGCGGCCAGTCGAACACATAACCCTCGGGCATAGCGCTCGGCAGACGATGCTGCGCCGCCGCGACCGCCGCCGTCGGCTCTGGCAGCTCGATTTCGCGCAACTTGAGCGGCTGCGTCTCGACGATTTCCGCGCCCAATTCGCGCCAGACACCCTCGCGGTAGCGCAGACGGTGGATCGGCAGGGCATCCAGCCACTCGTTGGCAAAAATAACGCACTTATCCGAAGGCAGACGAGCGGCGTCGCCCGGACGCCACACCTGCGTGCTGGCAAAGCGCTCGGCCATCGCCGGACAGCGCGCGGCCAGCTCGGCACCCGGCTCCGCCCCGATCTCCAGCCAGTCGAAGCCCGGCGTCGGCTCGCCCAGCAGCGACTCCACCGCGCCGAGCACCAGCTCGCCAAAGACCGCGCCGAGGCTCGACGAAGTGTAAAAATCCGTCCCCGGCGTCCGCCCGACCCGCTCGCGCTGGCGCGTGTAATAACCGACCTCGGGCGCGTAGAGCGCCACCTCCATGAAGTCGCGAAAGCTCATGCGCCCCTGCGCGTCCGCCCGCTTGCTCAGACAGGCCGCCATCTGGCTTTCCGCGCTCATGGGGCGTTACTTTTTGCCATCTCCGCTCATGAAGGCGATCAGGCGCTCGTTGAACTCCTCGGCGGAGTCGTGCCCCATCGTGCGCAGCGCCTGCACCATCGCGGCCACCTCGGCCAGCCGCGCCATGTCGCGACCGGGGCGCACCGGGATTTCGATGAGCGGGATATTAACCCCGAGCACTTTTTCGTAGCTGTGCTCCAGCCCGGTGCGCTCCTCGTCCATGCCGGGCTGCCAGTCGATGAAGTTGATAATCAAGTCGATACGCTTCGATAGGCGCACCGCCCGGATCCCGAAGAGGTTGGCGATATTGATGATGCCGATGCCGCGACACTCCATGTAGCCCCGGCTCAGCTCGGCGCCGGTGCCGATCACCTCGTGCTCGCTGACTAACCGCATGTAAGTAAGGTCGTCCGACACCAGACTGTGCCCGCGCTCGATCAGCGCCAGCGCACACTCGCTCTTACCGACGCCGCTTTTGCCCTTGAGCAAAGTGCCGATCCCCTTGATATCCAACAAGGTGCCGTGCGCAGTCGTGCGCTGGGCAAAGCGTTCCTCCATCAGCACCACCGCCTGAGTTGAGAAGTTTTTCGACTTGATCTCAGTGCGGAACACTGGGCAGCTCATCTGATTGGCGACCTTGAGCAGCGCCGGGGTGGGTTCGAGATTGCGCGAAATCACGATGCAGGGGATCTGCTTGCCGATAATTTCACCGCAGATGCGCTCTTGATCGGCGTCGTCGAGGTCGCCCAGATAGGCCATCTCGCCCGCGCCAAAAAGCTGTATCCGCTTGTGGGCGAAGAACTTGAAGTAGCCCGTCATCGCCAGAGCCGGGCGATTGATGCTCTTCTCGCCAATCACATTATCCAGCCCGGCCTCGCCCGCGACCAGCTCCAGCGCCAGCGCTTCCTGAAAGGCCTCATAAAACTCGCGCACCGGGATTTCCTCGAAATTTCCCTCATAGCTGTCAAACCTGCTGCGTCTTCCGGAACCCTGGGGCATGAAAGCAAGCTGCCATCCTCAGCCCCCGTTGGCAATCCAAACATAGCCACAATTTATGCCAGACGGGGTGGCGGGGCATCGATCATAAATGTATTGATCTGGCACCGTCCTGGATAAGACAGCAACGTTTACGCACCTTTTCAACAAAGCGATGCTATCTTGCAACAGGTATGATGAAACAGAATCTCTTCTTCCAGCAGACATGGTTTTACATTATCAGTTTTGTGATTCTCTGGAACTCCGGTTTCATAGGTGCCGAATACGCCCTTCCCTTCACTGAGCCTCTAACCTTACTTTTCTGGCGTTACTGGCTCCTTGTGGTTCTCCTGTTTGCCTATCTGATGGTGCGCAAGCAAATGCGGTGGCCGGGAGCGTATTCTGCCGGGATCGCGATGATTGTGGGCATTCTTGCCCATGGAATCTGGCTGGGGTGTGTGTTCTATTCTCTGGAATACGGTGTTCCTTCGGGGATAGTGGCACTGGTGGTTGCCCTGCAGCCAATGACCACCGGAGCCTTTTCCGGGCTGGTGGCAGGGGAAAGAACTCCTCTGCTTCGCTGGGGTGGATTATTGATAGGATTCGTGGGAGTCATGATCGCTGTTCTTGCACGCATTGAGTTTTCCAGCGCAGACTCCATTTTTGCCTACTTTATACCGTTCGGATCTGTGGTGGCAATCACAGCAGCCAGCCTGATTCAGCGAAGGCTGCAGGTGAAGCAAAACGTTCATCGATTGCCCGTGATCTCAGGGCTTTTCTACCAGAGCCTGGGGGTTGCTATTGCGGTAAGCATTCCTGCCTGCCTGATAGAAGGACTTTCCACGCAGTGGACGCCTGTGTTCGTGGGGGGACTGCTCTGGCTGACTCTTGTGGTATCGCTGGGAGCCTACAGTTTGATGTGGCTTTTGATCGAACGCATTGACGCAACAAGAGTGGCCAGCCTTTTCTACTTTGGCCCTCCTGTGACAATGGTAATGGCATGGTTTGCGTTTGGTGACCGGCTGCTGAGCACAGATCTCTTGGGTCTGGGCGTCATATTGCTCGGAGTAATGCTGACACAGTCAAAGAAGAATGAACCTGCAAAAGGTCTGCCGAAGTACACGAAACCATAAGCCGCTGAAGGCATATCTCTTTCAACAGCTGGCCAAGTGCGCGCGCTTTCTTTCTTCCCAGCTTATCCCGCACTTGTTTCTGGCGGGCACGAAGAGGAGGACTGGGAATGGCTTCGCGTGGCTTGATTATACCAGTGCCCCTGCGCGCTACGCTTGGATCAGCCAGCCGCGGGTGCGTATTCGGTCAATCGGAAAGATCGTTTGATTATGCTTCTTCCCTCCCGGATCGTGTTTATTTGACCATCTGCTTTTAGTTGCGCAAGCAAATTGCCCAGACTACTGCACTCGACAGGGCCAGCGACGACGCGGCAGCCGGTGCTATCCGCAGTCATTTGGTTGAGAAAGGCATTGCGTGATCCTCCGCCCAGAATATGCAGGGTCGAGTAGGTTTTTCCGGTGATAGCTTCGAGGCTGTTTTTTACTTCGCGGTAGCTGCGGGCAAGTCCCTCAAAGATGGCGCGCGTCAGGGGGCCGGGCGACAGATCGACTTTCTGTCCG
>CAYQTM010000076.1:3942-7213 GCA_964420355.1 uncultured Opitutales bacterium | reverse complement strand
CTGACGCGGACTCAGTTTCGCGACCCAGTCCGCGTAGGCCTCGCTATACTCGCGGTCTCGCGTCGTCTGTGAATGGGCGTAATGGCTCATCGTTTGCCTGCGGGTAGAAGGCTGTTGGCCGAGAGCACAATCTCGCGGGCATACCACCAGACCCACTCCTCGACCTGCCAGGCGGCAGCTTCGGGGTCGGAATGGAAGACGACGGGAACATCGAAGCGCGCCTCGATGGCGGCAAGGGTAGCGAGGACGCTGCGGGGCTTGATCGCGCTGCGGTATTGGCCGGTCTCAATCGCTTGGCGGGTGCCCACAATGAGCAGGCGGCGAAAGCCAAAACCGCGCAGGCGGTGCAGCTCGCGGAAGAAGCGCTCGCGGGATTCGCCCATGCAGCAGCCGACCAGATCGGCCACGCTCTTGCGCTCGATGGCAAGGTGCTCCTCACCTCCGGCAAAGGAGTAGTCGCCGGTCTGGAGTGTGCCCGGCTGAGCGTCCAGGCGGGCGAAGCGCAGCGGGGTCTGCTCCCGAGTATCGACGATGATGACGGGTCGGAGGGTCGAGAGACCGGCCAGCTTCTTTCGGGCGGGATAGTTTGGAATGGGTTCGTGATTCATGGCAAAAAAGTCTCATTTGGCGGCAGCCCAGTTGTCGCCGATCTTCGCCTCGACCTCGACGGGCACCTCGGGGTAAAGCTCGCTCATGGCGGCCTTCATCGAGGCCTCCATCTCACGCGCAACGGCTTCGGCTCGTGCCGCCGGGCAGTCGACGATCAGCTCGTCGTGAACGGTCGATACGATCCACGCATCCTCGCCCAGACGCGAAGCCAGCCGGATGATCGCCCGCTTGAGCCCGTCGGCAGCACCGCCCTGAACCGGCGTGTTGAGGCCGCCCGAGAAGCGCTGCCAGAAGAACTTCTCGCTGGAGGCAAAGAGGCGGCGGCGTCCCAAACGGGTGCGGGTTTCTTTAAGATTATCGGAAGCCAGTCGGCGCGTCTGGCTGTGCCAGCGAGCCAGCCCTTCGTAGGCGCGGAAGAATCGCCGCCGGATGTGCTCGGCTTCCTGTTCGGTGAGGGTGACGCCATAAGCGGTCTTGGCGTAGCGCACCAGGCCCGGAGCGGTCTGGCCGTAAAGAAGCCCGAAATTGCAACTTTTGGCCAGTTGGCGGTCGTCCTTGGTCACCGCTTCCGGAGGCTTGCCCAGCACCAGAGCAGCCGTCTGGCGATGGAGGTCGGCACCGGCTCGGTAGGCCTCGATCATTCGGGTTTCGCCAGCCAGTGCGGCAGCCACCCGAAGCTCGATCTGGGAGTAGTCGGCGCAGACCAGCTTTCGGCCTTCGGTCGCCACGAAGCATTCGCGCAAAGCACCGCGCCCGACATTCTGAAGGTTCGGTCGTTTGGCTGAGAATCGCCCGGCCTCGGTGCCAGTCGGGTCAAACTGTCCATGGATTCGCCCGTCGCTTTCGATTGCATCGAGAAGGGTCTGCGCCTGCTGAGCGACCTTCTCCGCTCCACGCATTTCGAGGGTAAGCTTGGCTGCCGGATGCGCGACCTCCGCGAGGATCGCCTCGGCGGTGCTGTTGACCCGGACGCCCGCCTTCTCCAAGGCCTGCTTGAGCTGTTCCGGCGAGCCCGGGTTGAAAGTCTGTTCGAGCGCCTCCTGCACCTGAGTGCCGAGAGCGGAAGCCTTCGCGCGGTATTCCTCGCGAATCGTTTCGAGGCGGCTGCGATCCATCGCAAAGCCCGCCGCTTCCATCGCGATGACCACCGGTGCGAGCTCGGTTTCGAGCGCCCAGACCTCGCCCATGCCGGCGCTCTTAATCTCGGCTTCGAGCTTTTCGCGCAGCGCGTGCAGGTGGACGACATCCGAAGCGGCGTAGGCATACTGGTCGTCGAAGAGCAAGCCGCCCCAGTCGGAATCCCCGAGGGCTTTGGGCAGGTCGGCAACGCGATAGCGGCGGAGGACTTCGCCCAGGCTGTTCGGCTCCCGTGTGCCCGCCGAGAGCAAGCGCGCTGCGGTGAGTGTGCAGATCAACTTTTCGGGACGCAGGCCGCAGTGTCGCCGGAGGAAGCTCAAGTCGAAGCGGGCGTTGTGGATGACCAGCTCGGCGGTTTCCAAAATCGCCTTGAGCGCACCGAGGTCGTAACCGGTCGCCTGAAGGTCGATGATCCAAGGATCGCGCCAAGGCAGAGCCAGCGACAGCAGACGGATTTCGCCCCGGTAGGGATTGAGCGCGTCGCGCCCGTAGGTTTCGATGTCGAGCGCAACCGGATGATCGGCCACCGCGATCTCCTCGGCGATTGTTTCGAAGTGATCGGCTTCCGTCACCAGCTCCCATTCGGGTTTGGTAACCTTGGTAACCTTGGCAACGTTCACAGCCCTATCTACTTTTACATAATTAATTCCTTTTACTTTTTTCTTATCTCCCTTTTCAAAAACACTGCTCTGCATTTTTTTCCTCGCGTACGAAGGGTTGGCAGAGGTTGCCAAGGTTACCAAGGTTGCCAAACTCTCACTCGATCCAGTGTTCAGGTGTCCATGTGTTTTGATATCTTTGGCCACCTCGGTAACCTCTGAGGGCTTCAACCCGAAGTGACCGTCAAAACTCTCGCGATTGAACCCCTTCGCGCCACCGTTCTTCGTGAATTTGAATCTTCGGCGCGCTACCCGTTTCTCCGTTTCATCCCAAAGCATTCGGATGCCGTCAAACTCACGCCCGGCGAACTTTGTCAGTAGCTGACCGAACCTTGTCTGGCCGCTGCGCGTTTCGAGATCGATCCAGTGAAACCAGTCGGTGTCCTGCTCGTCCTGAACGATGGCGTAGATGTCTGAGCGCGAAATCCAGCGTTCCGGGTGAGCCTCATAGACGGCCTCGAAGAGCGCCCGCATGTCGCGGGTCTCGGTGTCGCCAGTCAGCCCGCCTTCCTCGTCGCTATCCTTGCGGCAGGGATCCCCCAGCCCGCAGGCGTGCATGATGCCGCCCACGACTTCCGCCCAGGCCGGGAAGCTCGTGAAAACGGTGGGAGGCTTGGGGCGCCCCTGACGTTGCCATTCGTTGACGAAAGCCATCAGCGCGGACAGCAGATCGGCGCGGTGCTCGCGAGTCCACTGTTTCAAGTCGCTGCGCTCAAATGCGCGCTTGTTCGCGTCCTCCTCATAGAAGGCCAGAGCGATCTTTCGGGTGCGGTTGGCGAAGTCGGGCGTGTAGGTCAGGCCGATGTTCCCGGACAGCGAGAACTCCAGCTCATTGCCGAGCGTGACCTCTTGGTTGTAGCCCAGCA
>CAYQTM010000076.1:2279-3842 GCA_964420355.1 uncultured Opitutales bacterium | reverse complement strand
AGGATTGGTAGCGGCACTTGGAAGATGCGCTCGATTTGCGGGAGTTGCTGTTTGAGTTGCGCAGATTCGAGCAGGACAGTGGCCTGCGCCTGCGACATACTCTTGGCGTAGAACTCATATTCGTCCGACCCGTCGAGGGTGTCGGCCTTGACGAGGACGCCCGGCTGAGCGTGCACCTCAAGCGAGGTGACGGCGGCGGCAGGCTTGAGCGGCACGAACAGGCAGCCCTCGCCCGGGACTTTGCGCACCTCGACCACCACGCTGGATTTGTCGAACCAATGCGCCTTGTCCTTCAAGGCGCTACCGACTTCGGTGGCAAACTCGGCATCGCTGCGGTTGAGGCTCGGCAGGAGGATGCGGCGGCGTTTTTTCTGGTCGTGCTGGCCGGGCTTCCAGATGCGTTGCTGGCGGCAGAAGCGGTCGATGACGCCGGGCTCGCGGGCTTCGGCCCAGGCGAGGAGGTCGGCTAGGGTCTTTTCGCCGTGCGAGGTGTGCGAGCAAAAGAAGTTGGGGAAGTGGCCGGGCTTGCCTTGCCAGATGACGGTCGATGAGTCGCCGGGGCTCCAACGCGTGGCGCAGTCGCTGTGCTGGTCGCGCCAGGGGCAACGGATGCTGTGTTTGCCTTCTTCGCCGCTGATCGGCTGGCCGTAGAGGCCGAGGTGCTTGGCCAGCGCGACGATGTCGAGGCTGCGCAGGTCGCCCTGATAACGCGCCCAATACGGCGGCTCCTTCTTGGGGCGACCCCGTTTCGCTGGCGCGGGCGCTTCCAGCGGTTGGTTGGAAAAGAAGAGCGAGGCGATCTGCTCCCACTCGAGCGTGGGCAGTTCGCCGGCGACCTCCCAGCCGTAACGCAGGCCGCTTTTGTGGGTCGAGGGCGCGAGCACGACGTTGCCGCCTAAGAAAATCTCCGCGGTCACGCCCTTGGCGAGGGTGGCGCTGAGCTTCTGGTTGCGACCCGCCGCCTCGGTGGCCTCCTCCGGCACATCGTGGCAGAGCAGGTGCAGGTGACAGCCGCCCGCCGTGCGCTCGCGGGGCAGGTCAGCCAGCCCGTGCTGAGCCTCCAGCCAGGCGCGGACGCTCTCGCCCTTATCGCTCTTGGAATCGAGGTCGATCACGATATGCGGCGGCTTGACCACCACGCCAAGATTGGCAGTCGAGGCTCCACCAAAGTGCTTCTCGATAAAGCCCACATCGCAGTCTTCCTGACGCAGCTTCTTCCAGCCCCGCAGCCGAGGCTTCTTGCCGCGCTCCTTCTCGGTGCCCTCATTCGGCCCATGCAGTGGATGCACCACCCAGCCCAGCCGCTCGCGATAATACCGTGCCGCCGCCAGCAGGTCAGGAAACCGCTCACCCGGAATAACCAGCGGCTCGTCAACTTTTTCGTCAACCTCAGGGCGCTCGTCAACCGATTCGTCAACTTGCAGCTTATCCAGTGAGGTTTCGTCAACCTGTTCGTTAACCAAAAAACGCTCGTTAACCTGCTCGTCAACTTTTTCGTCAACCTCAGAGCACTCGTCAACCTGTTCGTCAACTTGCAGGTTATCCAGTGAGGTTTCGTCAACC
>CAYQTM010000076.1:0-2179 GCA_964420355.1 uncultured Opitutales bacterium | reverse complement strand
GCTCGTCAACTGTTTCGTCAACCAGATCGCGTTCGTCAACTTCCGGTGAGTGAGGGAAGAACTGCCGACCTCTTTTTACAATGCTGCCTTCGTCAACCAAGGAGCAGACGACTTTGCTCACGGCAGAGCGCGTCACGCCCAGTTTGTCAGCGATGGCTCGTGCCCGCGATTCGCCGCCACGGATTGCTTCAAGAATCTGTTGTTTGGTATTCATCGCCGAAGGCATCGCGTCAACTGTTGGAGGGATCGGGCGGAAATCCGCAGCCGGCAAAAGTGAAGTCATCGTCGATAAGCTTCTGCAGGGCAGGTAGATGCGCATCCATCTGCGCAAGGCTGCTGTAGCGGAAGACCATCCAGCCGTTCTGCTTGGCCTCTTCGTAGCCGAAGAAGTGCAAAAAGAGCAGGAACTTGCCGTCGAGCTGCCCATAGCTGCCGACGAAGCCGTAGCTGTCGCCCATCTGCTGCCTACGCTGACGCGGGTCGGTGAGTTGCTGGTGGACGCCGCAGCGAAGGGCAAGCTCCTCGCAGACGGCATCGTCGAGGATCATTTCCGGAGGTGGTGGTTTCATTGTATTTCGGGATTCGGGTTTCGGATTTCGGGTGGGATTGGGTTCAGAAGGGAACCTCCTCATCGTCTGGCTCGCCGTAGAAGCCGTCCTGCCGAGCCGGTTGCCCAGAGTGATGGCAGGGCGCTTGGGACTGCCTGGCGGATGAGGATGCGGTCGGAGCCGGTTTCGCCGCAGGCTGTGGTTGGTCGCCTGACTCCGTCTCGATTTTCCAAGCCACCAGATTCACGTAGAAGCGCTCCCGGTATTCGTTGCCCCGGAAATTGAAAGCGACGCGCACTCGGTCGCCGGGGCGGTAGCGGTCGAGCTGGACGGTCTTGTCCTTGACGAACTCCAGCTTGATGTCCTGCGGGTATTTTTCGTCTGTGGTGACGACGAACTCCCGCTTGGAAAAGCCGCTGGCGAAGGTCTGCTCGGGTTCAATGTGGCGAATGACGCCGTTCAATTCGTAACTCATAGATTCAAATTTTGAGGATTGTGGTTTGTGCCCCGGCGACGTTGACGCGGCCAGGGATCGCGGTATTTGAGGGTGCGCCAGAGAGCGCCGAGTCGAAGGCTCTCGGGCAGTGAAGCGATCCGGCGTTCCTGCTCGCGGGTGAGTCGGCGGCGCAGGATGGCGCGGGTGGTTCCATTGAGACCTTTCATGTCAGCGAATCTGGAGGTTTTGCCGCTCTTCGAGCTTGGCACCGGGCACATCCTCGCCTGCCTTGAGGTCATCCTTGATCTGGCGCAGATCGGCCTCCCGCTTGATCCGGACGTAGTCCTCCGGCAGTTCTTCGGGTGTGACCGAGAGCACGACAGCTTCCGAACGCCGCCAGCCAATCGCTGCGCGGGCATCCTTCAGCTTGAGACCCGGCTCGATGAAGCTGGACAGGTAGGAGGTCAGCCGCTCGATGGTGCGTTCCGCCGCCTGCTGGCGCTTGGCCAAGCGGGTCTTCTCGGCTTTCAACGCATCGGCCTCCGCCCGGAAGTTTTTGACGAGACAGGCGATGTTCAGAGCCTTCTTGTCGCGCTCGTCCTCGATCTTCCGGAGCGACTCCTCCAGCCAATCCAGCGCCATGTCCGGGTTCACTGGAAGTCCATCCGAGCCCTCGGTGACTTCGCCGGTCAGGATGCCCTCGACCTTGTCCCAGAGCAGCTCGATCTCGATGTAAGTTGCGTAGAGCTTCATTGGGCAGCCTCCTCGCTTGCGGGTTGCAGCTTGCCCTTGAGGAAGGCGACTGCCTTGGTCGTCTGCTCAGGGGTGAGAGCATCCAGATTACCGAGCTTCCAGCGGGTGAGCTGCTCCTGATCCCAGCCGCCCTCGCGGATGACTTGGGTCAGTTCGGCCAAGTGCGGGGCTGGCGCCTGCTCGTTATCGTAGATGACGTTCGGCTCGGTTGGAGTCGCCGGTTGCGTCGGTGCTGCCGCTTCTGCCGGAGCCGTTGCCAGCCATTGGGAGAGCTGCGCCCCGGTCTCTTCGGTCACTTGGAAAATGCGGTCTGTGAACAGGCCCGTGCGATCCTTCGAGGTCGCCGCCTGATGATTCAGGTCGATGTCAAAAACCGTGGTAAACTCATACTCGACGCCGTCGCGCATGATCGGAGCCAGCCCGACTTTCTTGGGCGCAGCCT
>CAYQTM010000075.1:0-7273 GCA_964420355.1 uncultured Opitutales bacterium | reverse complement strand
GGGGTGATGATGGCCGGCCGACGGGCGGGCTTCCGCGACCCGACGGTGCGGCTGGCCAGTCAGTGGGCCGAGGAGCGGCGTGTGCCGCTGGAGATGCGGGCTGTTTAGAAACTGCCGGCTCACCGCAGAGCGCGACGAGAACGCGGCGCTTGCCTCGCGGCTCGGATCGGGCATACTGTTGGCATCGTGCGCTGGCTCATCCTGATCCTGCTGGGTTTCGCGGTCCTGTCCTGGACGGGCTCGGCAGCGGCGTGCGCGTGTGCCGGGGACGCGGCTCTTGCGGGCATGGCGGCGGATCAGATGGTGCCGGCGTCCGCCGGGGAACAGCCGCAGATCAGCGCGTCATGCGGCGCTCCCGGTGAGGCGTGCTGTCCGGTGGCGGGGGTCGCGGGGTGTCGGAGCTGCCCCGGTGCGGTGGTGAGCGGGGCGCTGCCGTCGCGTAGGGTGCGGATGCGCCAGCGCGAAACCGCCGACCGCCTGAGCGCGCAGCCCGGCACGAGGGCCTTTGGCGCGATCTCGGTCTCGTTGGGTGCCGCCTATCGGGTGGCCGGGCTGCACAAGGTGCCCGCCAGTTGCTTCCATCCGCCGCCCGACATCGAGAGCGCCCTGCTCCAGCTCGACCGCCGCCCCGACGCCCGCACGCTGGCCAAACGCACCCGCTCGCTCATCCGCCAAATCTTTCAAAAACGCCGCAAGCAGATCGGCTCCCTCGCGAAAATCCTCCATTACCCCGAGATGCACGCCTGGGTCGCCCAGCTTGCCGACCTCGGCACGCCCTCGACCGCCCGCCCCGAGGTCATCCCCGTCGAGCAATGGTGCCTCCTCGACGACCTCATCCGCGACGCCGAAAGCGAGTAACCACCCCCCTGCCCTTCCGCAAAAACCGGCCGCAAGTCAGGCGCGAACGAGCGTGTGCAGGGTCAGCTCGGGTGGGCAGAAGAAGCGGACGGCGGTGCCGCAGCCGCCGGTGCCGGGCGAGACATAGACGCTCATTTGCTTCCATTTCCAGGTGCCCTTGATCCCCTTTCGCGGGACGTGGCCGTTGTTGAGCAGGGCAAAGCCGCCGGGCAGGCACACCTGACCGCCGTGGGTGTGGCCGCTGAGCATCGCCCCGGCTCCGTGGTCGGCGGCCTTGCGATAGCACTCCGGGGCGTGCGCGAGAAGCAGGGTCGCGGCTTGGTGCGGGATGCCTTCAAAGGCCTTGCCGAAGTCGGCGGTCTGGTAGTAATGCGGGTCGTCGACGCCCACCAGCCAGAGGCGCTGCCCGTCGCGCTCGATGGCCACGTTTTCGTTCAGCAGCAGGCGCAGCCCGAGCTTTTCCAGGCTGGGCACCATCTCGATAAAATCGTGGTTGCCGAGGATGCCATAGTGCGGCTGGCGGATGTGCTCAAAGATGCGCGAGCACTGGTAGATGCCTGCCGAAAAGTCGGCGTAGGTGCCGTTACGATAGTCGCCGGTGTTGACGCAGAGGTCGTATTCCAACCCATCGAGCAGCCCGGCCAGGCACTCGGCCAGCCCCGGCTCGATGTCGGCGTGCAGATCCGCGATCTGCAACACGCGGTAGCCCTCGAAAGCCTCGGGCAGATGCGGGATGGCGAGCCGGTTTTCGCGCAGGCGCACGCTCAGGAAGTTGCGTCGCCCCCGCTCGAAAAGGCCAGTCATTCGCAGCCCTTTTTCAAAGAGTGCATAGACGTTTACCTTGCTCTCCATGCGCAAAATGCCGCGCCCCTGACCCGGCCCGTCGGCGGTGTGCTCGGCCTGAGTCATCAGGCGTCGCCGCAAGACATCCTCGCCCACGCGACGCGCGAGGGCACCGAGATCGAAGGGCACCACATACTCCCCGTAAGCCATCTGGCGGGGAGACATCGCGGTCGCCTGCGGATTTTCAGCGGTGGAACTCAAAGGTCAAAAGGGTTTTCAGCAATCAAAGACAAGGGATTCTACGGCAGAACCGCTCCCCTGCTTAAACTGTCGGAGCCAGCCACCGGCGGCAAAGCAAAAATGGGGTGCTTGGCAAAGGTTATTCGTCGAGGGCGAAGAGCGGTTCGATGGCGCGTTCGGCGCGGGCTTCCATCAGTTTAGAGAGGAAGGCGCGGCGGTGGAGCGTGCAGGGGCCGTGTTCGAGGATGGCCTCGCGGTGGGCGGGTGTGCCGTAGCCTTTGTGCTGGCTGAATCCGTAGGCGGGGTGCTCGGGGCAGAGGCGGGTCATCTCGCGGTCGCGGCTGACTTTGGCGAGGATGGAGGCCATCGCGATGACCAGCGAACGCCCGTCGCCGCCGGTGAGGGCGCGGTGTGCCCAGGGCAGGTCGCGCATCCGCAGGCCGTCGAGCAGCAGGTGGGCGCGCGGCGCATCGGCGCGGACGGGGTCGAGGGGGAAGAGGGTCGGCTGGGCGGGATCGAAGTCGGCAGGCATCAGGTGCCACTGTCCTTCGTTGGCGGTTTCGAGGGACTGCACGGCGCGGGTCATCGCCAGACGGGTGGCGCCGAGAATGTTGTGCGCCTCGATCTCCTCGACCGTGCCGCTGCCCTGCGCCACCCAGAGCCAGCCGCGCTCGCAGAGGTCGCCGATGCAGTCGTAGAGCGCCTCGCGCGCCTCGGGCGTCAGTTGCTTGCTGTCGTTGATTTTCTGGCAGACGCGCCGGCAGCGCCGATCCTGAAACAGCTCGGCACGCACCGCCACCGCGCCAGCCACGACCGGCCCGGCAAAGGCACCGCGCCCGGCCTCGTCGACGCCGATGAGCCACGCGTGCTGGCGCGCCAGCTTGAGGTCATGCTTCCAGAGGCGGCTGGTCACGGGGCGAGCATCGCGGGGTTGTCGTAGAGGCGGATGAGCGCCTGAGTGCCCTGGTCGTCGGCGTCGAGGCGGGTGGCCAGACGCATGTAGAGCGCGTGCGCCTGCGCCAGCCCTGGCAGCGATAGCCCCATCTCGTAGGCGCTGTCCAGCGCGATGCCGAGGTCTTTGATAAAATGCTTCACATAGAACCCCGGCTCGAAATCGCCCGCCAGCATCCGCGGCGCGAGCTTGTCCATCGCCACCGAACCCGCCGCGCCCTGGCTGATGCTGTCGAGCACCCGCTGGCAGTCGAGACCGCTGGCCTTGGCGAAAGTCAGCGCCTCGCACAGCCCGAGCATCGTCCCGGCAATCGCGATCTGGTTGACCAGTTTGCAACGCTGCCCGGCACCGGCATCGCCCTGATGCACGATGTTCCTCCCCATTATCTCGAAGAGCGGGCGCGCTCGCTCGAAAGCCTCGGCCTCGCCGCCCACCATCAGCGAGAGCGTGCCCGCCTTTGCCCCCACATCGCCACCCGACACCGGCGCGTCCAGCGCCGCCATGCCCCGCTCCGACGCCGCCCGCGCGATCCGCTCCGCGAGAGCGGGACTCGAGGTGGTCAGGTCGATCAGCAGCGCGCCCGGCTCCGCCCGATCCAGAATCTCCCCCTCGTCGAAATACACCGCCTCCACGTCGAAGGGATAGCTGACCATAGTCAGCACAAAATCCGCGCCCGCCGCCGCCTCGCCCGCCGAATCGCACCACCGGGCACCCGCCTCGATCAGCGGCGCGGCCTTGGCGCGCGTCCGATTGAAAACCCGCAGCGTGTAGCCCGCCTCCAGCAGATGCCCCGCCATCCAGCGCCCCATCACGCCCGTCCCGATAAACGCCACTGTCTTGCCTGTTCCATTCCTCATGGCCACAGCTTAGCCAGCCTCGCGCGAAATTTCCAGCGCCGAGTTGCCTCCAGTTGCCGCGCCGCGCCCCGACTGCCGCCGTCAAAGGCGCTATTGCCTTTTGGCGCGTTATTGCTAAGCTGCCCGTATGCGAATTATTCTGTTTTGTGCCACCCTTTGTGCGGCCTGCCTGCCCCTGCAGGCGCTAGTTGAGGTCGGTTATTATGCGCTGCCGGGTCAGCGGGACTTGATCGGTCTGGGCAATGCGCCCCTCGGCAATGGCGAGGAGGTGCGGGTCGGCACCTTTGAGGCGGACTTCGATGTGGCGGCCAACGCGGACGACCTCGGGGCGCTCAGCCGCAACTGGATTCCTTTCGACAACACGACCACCCGCACCTTGCAGGGCGAGGTCGGGCGCTTCAGTGCGCTGGCCGAAAGCTCGGACGACTCGCTCGATGGCCTGCGCATCTACCTGTGGATATTGTCGACGCCCACCGCCGACCTGCCCGACGCCAGCCTGAGCAATGTCGATGCCTACGGGCTGTTCTCGGGGTCGATCGAGGGCACCCGCCCTTGGCGCTTCAAGGCTTCGCAGATCATTCCGATTCCGACGACCGTGAGCGTCGACGATGCGTCGGTGGCTTACCACGGACAAGTTAGCAGTGGTGCGCTCTCGCTCGCGGCGGTGCCTGCCGACAGCAGCCCGATCATCGAGGTGCCGGGCGAGCCGACCACGCCCAGCGAGGAGGACGACCGCAGCTTTCAGGACGCCATCGACAACTCGACCGCCGTGCTCGACAACTGGCTGCGCACCACCACTTTCGGGCTGCTCTACCACGACGCCGCCTACCCCGGCTGGTTTTACAGCGGCGACATCGGCTGGTTCTACGCTTTCGACGACGAGGCGGCGGGCTTCTGGATGTATCTGCCGACCCTCGGCTGGCTCTACAGCACGGTCGAGATCTACCCCTACACCTACTCGCCGAGCGAGGGCTGGCTCTACCTCGGCAGCGTCGAGGAGCAGACCGATGGGCAGTTTTACGACTTTGGAGCCAGCGCCTGGAAGGCGATTGAGGACGGATTCTGATGCACGAGCCCACCCCGCAGCCCGAGGCCTGGCCTGACCCCGATGCGCCCGAGCGGCGACCCGTGCGATGGATGCTGTGGGTGGCGGTGGCAGCAACCCTGCTCGTGCATGGGGCAGTCCTCCTGCTGGTGCCCGTGCCCAAGGCACTGGCCTTTGAGCCGTCCGAACGCTCGCAGGAGCTGCGCCTGCGTCTGGAGCCGGAGCCGGAGCCCGAAGCGCCGCCGGAATACGTGGAGACCAATCCCGATACGCCGCAAAACGTGCCGGACGAGACCGATCAGGTTTCGGATCGAGATCAACAGACCGCGCAGGAGACGCCCGACCGCAGCAGCGATGCCGAAACGCCGGAGGTCGCGGGCGAAGAACCGGACAGCCGCAAGATTGTCGAGGGCGAACTCGACCAGCCGCCACCACTGCCGCCGGTGCCGCCAGCGCCGCAGAGCGCCGACGATCCGGCAGAGGCGCAGTCCATCGAGCCAATCGCGCCACCCGTGCCGTCCCGCGAGCCTTCGCCGCTGCCACCCGCACCCGACTTCATCGAGCAGACCCCCGAGAGCGAAGACGGGCCAGCCAGCACCGAAGGGCCGCGCGGCGAGGCGACCGAAGCGCCCGAACGCGAGCCCGACCCCGAGGTGCTCAACATCACCCCGCCCCTGCCCTCGGTCTCCCAGCAACAGCCACAGACCAGCCAACCCAGCGAACAGCGTCCGCAGCAGCCGCGCCCGCGCCCGCGCCTGACCCCCGAGGTGGTGCCCGGGCCGCTAATGGAGAGCACCACGGCGGCCTCGCGCGCCGGAACCATCGGCATCGACGCGCGCTTCAGCGAATACGGCCAGTATGCCAGCCGGATGATCGAGGCGGTGGGGCGCTGGTGGAACGAGCAGGTCGATCGCGTGGGCATCGGCGCAGAAGATCGCCCCTCGATGGTGCGCCTGCGCTTTAGGCTCGACTCGCAGGGCGAAATACACGACCTCGAAGTGCTCGAAACCAGCGCCGGGCGCCTCGCCACCGTGCTCTGCCGCGACGCCGTGATGGGGCGCGCGCCCTACGGCCCATGGACGGAGGACATGGTGCGCACCCTCGGCACCGAGACCGAGATCACCTTTACATTCCGCTACCGGTGAGCGCGGCACCCGCAGACTGGCCGCTGGGCACCGGCGTGCGCTGGCTCGGCGCGGGCGCGGGTGGCGTGCTCGCGCTTGAAAAGCCCGCCGGGGTGCTCAGTCATCCTAACGCGCCCAAGGATCAGCCGCGCAGTCGCTTGCAGGCCGCCTACGACCCCGAGGCCGAGTGCTATCAATGGCAAACGCCCGAGGGTGAGCGCCGCCTCTGGCTGCTCCACCGCCTCGACTCGCCCACCTCGGGCGTCCTGCTGCTGGCCGATAACGCCCCGCTCGCCGACGCCCTGCGCGAGGCCTTCGCCAGCCGCGCCATCGAAAAGACCTACTTTGCCCTCGTCAAAGGGCGGCTCCAGCCCTCGCCGCAAATCTGGCGCGACCGCCTGAAAACCGAGAAAAACGCCGAGCACCTCCGCAGCGAAACCGGCGGCAGCACCGAGGCGCTCACAGAGGCCGAGCTGGCCGAAGCCCCGCCCGGCCTGGGCTTGAGCCTCCTGCGCCTCCGCCCCAAAACCGGGCGCACCCACCAGCTCCGCGTCCAGTGCGCCCGCCACCAGCACCCCATCGTCGGCGACCGCACCTACGGCGACTTCGCGCTCAACAACCGCCTCTTCCAACAGATCGACCGCCGACTCTACCTCCACGCCGCCGAAGTCCACCTCACCTACGAATGGCAGGGCAAAACCCGCCACTTTGCCGCCAGCTCACCCCTGCCCCAACCCTTCCGCAAAGCCCTCCAGCCGAGCCAAGCCACGCCGGCCAAAGCCAAGCAACGCTTCCTCGACAAACTCAGCCGAAGCTGAGCACGGCGCAGCGACAGAATCCCCGACCCTTACGCCGAGGGAAAGCGCGTGTCCGCCGTCTTGCCGGGCACTCCGCCAACCCGGAAGGTCAGTATCTGGCGATAGACCTCCGGCGTGAAAAACTGGCCGCCGTCGCGGATCGTGCGAATCGCCTGGCCGAGTTGCTCCAGCCCTGCAGCCTTTTCGATAAAACCGTCGGCGCGACCCTCGACCGCGATGCGCACCGCCTGGGTATTCGCCGTGCCGGTGAAGATCAGCACGCGCGTCTCCGGCAGGCGCATTTTCAGCGAGTGCAGGATTTCCAGCCCATTCACCTCGGGCAGGCGGATGTCGACGATGGCAAGATCAGGTTGCAGGCGGATGCAGTCCTCAAGGGCGCGCTGGCTGTCGCCGCAACTGCCGACAATCGTGACGTCCTCCGAGCAACTTTTCAGAAACTCGATGAAGAGGTCGCGGAGGATGTCCTCATCTTCAATGATGTAAATAGTGAACATGACGCTGGGGGTGGCTCCCTACAAGTCGGCAGCCGCGACCAGACCTAGAGCGGTTTTAGGTTAAGTGCTTACATCAGGCCGAGATGATTCGCCGCCCTCAAC
>CAYQTM010000074.1:0-7295 GCA_964420355.1 uncultured Opitutales bacterium | reverse complement strand
CCGACCTCCTCAACTACCTCGCCCTCGGCCCCCAAAGCCCGATGTGACCAGACCAGCCCCGTGTTGGTATCCGCATAACGTCGTTAAATGACATTGCAGCGACTCGACGTGCAATCGCGCACGCGCGCCCAGAGTTTGCGGTGCGTTGAAAGGGATTTTTAGTCTGCCACCAGCTCCCAAAGATCACAACATCGGCACAGGGGTTCAACAATAGCCTGTCACTAGCGGCACGGCTCTCTCGGCGCGCGGGTCGGCATAGCCCAGCGTTTTTTTTAAGAATCTCGTTCATGCGTTTGGCCTTGGCCAGCACTTTGCGGAGTTGCTCCAGCTCCTTAGGCTCTCTTTTCTCAGGACAGATCACCGCTGCGTACGATGGTGGCCAAGCAGGGAAGCCGAGGGCAATCGGTGGTTTCAATTTGTAGAAAAGAACCGCAGCCCAGCACCGCTCGCTGCGCCTATCTGCCGCGACAATATCCCGGCTTGCGCAAAAAAGAGCCCCGGCGGGTGCCGAGGCTCTTGGAAGGGTTGGGTCGGGTCAACTCAGTAGCTCCATTTGAGGCCGAGGTTGGCGCTCCAGCCGTATTCCTCGAATTGGGAGAGGCGGTCGGAGTCGCCCCATGTGGCGACGAAGGGCTCGTTGTTGATGTTCATGAAGTTGGCGAAGATCGAGGTTTGGTTGTTGATCTGGTAGCTGGTCGAGATGTCCCACTGGAGGAAGTCGTCTATGTAGCGGTCTTCCTCGGCTTCTTCGCCCAGCTCGTCGAGGTATTCGCTCTTGTAGCTGCCGGAGATGCGGAAGAAGAAGCCATACTTCTCGTAGGTGAGCGCGAGGGTGCCCACGCCGTCGGATTGCTTGATGAAGGGCGTGGTGCGGGGGTCGGCGTCCACATCGCCCACTTGCACGGTGGCTTCACTGTCGGTGATGGTGTAGTTCGCCCAGATGCCGAGGCCGTCCCAGGGGGAGGGCAGCATGTTGAACTGCTGCTGATAGGCGAGCTCCAGTCCGAGGATTTCGCCATCGTCGCCGTTGTTGAAGGTGGTGAGGTCGACCGTGGTGGGGTCGGTGTCGCCGGGGAGGAGGATTTCCGTGTCGGAGATCTCCTGCTCGAAGATGAAGTTTTCGATCTCTTTATAGAATACCGCCACCGAGAAGACACCGAGCGAGGGCAGGTAGTAATCGAGGGAGGCGTCGAAGTTCATCGACTCGTAGGGGTCGAGCGCGGGGTTGCCCTGTGTTACCTCGTCGCCGTCGATCTCTTGAATGGGTGCCGACTGCTCGAAGCTGGGGCGCGCGATGGTGTTCGTCCAGGAGGCGCGGAAGATGAGGTCTTCGCTAATGTCGTAGCGGTAGTGCAGGCCGGGGAGCCAGTTGGTGTAATCGCTCTCGCCGGAGATGGGCTCGAACTCGTTGTTGATGCCGCTGGTCTCGAACTCGGTGTGCTCGACGCGCCCGCCGAGGATGAGGTTGTGCTTTTCGTTGCCGATCGAGGCCATCAGGTAGGCGGCGTAAACGTCCTCCTCGGACTCGAAGTCTTCGAAGGTCGATTCGATCAGAGCCTTCTCGTCCTCAAAGTCGACGGCGAACTCATCGAAGCGCCCGAGCACCAGACTGCGGTAGTCGTCGGTGATGTAGGGCAGTTGCGTGTCGTAGGGGTCGCGTTTATCGGCCTCGGTCAGCCCAGCCAGCGTGTCGAACTCGCCCGGATTGTCGTCCGAGAAGGCGATGGTGGCATCGCCGGTCTTGTCCTTGAAGCGCACCGCGCCGCCGCCCTGAATGTATTGGAGCAGTCCAGCCTGAATGTTATAGCGTGCGTTGGCCTCGAAGGAGATGTCCTCTTCCTCGACGATCTGGCTGCCGGTGTCGAACTCATCGAATTCGTAGCTGGCGGGATCGTAGGGATCGATGCCCGAGCCCGGCACAAAGGCAAAGTGTGGGATGTTGGTATTGGTCTGCGTGATGATGAAGTCCGGGTTTTCGCCCAGCTCATCTGCCTGAGTGGTCTCGTCGGCAAAGCTGTCGACGCCCAGCACATACTTCACTTCGAAGTCGTAGGGCGTATCCTCTTCGGCGGTCGAGAAGGCGAGGGTGGCGTCGAAATCCCAGTCGCCCACGGTCTTTTCAAAGCCGGTGGAGATGGCGTAGAGGCGCATATTTTCCTCGCGGTCTTTCATCTCGCGCTCGATCAGCACGTCGGAGGCGCGGTAGCTGCTCGCGGTGATGTCGCTGAAGCTGGTGATGTCGACCTCTTCATCCTCGTCTTCGGTGGCCTCGTTATCGCCTGTTTCGCCGAAGAGCAGGGTGCCCCGGTGGCGGATTTCGGTATCCTGATAGTTGTTGTAGCTGCCGCGCAGGAAGTAGAGCGTGTCGTCGTCGGGGCGGTATTCGAGATTGGCACTGACGCCCAGGCGCTCGCGGGTGAGGTTGTATTCGCGGGGTTGGATCTCGTCGTCGTTGAAGTAGATGCCGTCGTCCTCTTCGCTCCAGGCCTCGGCCTCGATGTTGTCCGAGCCAAAGCGGGTCTGGCCGAAGCTGGCCGATACGATGAAGCCCCATTGCTGCATGTCGCCAAACTGGTTGCCCCAGGTGGCCGAGACCTTCTGGCCGATCTCGTTGGTGAGGTCGCTGTAATTGAGCTGCCCCGAGGCGCGGGCGGTCATGCCGTCCTGATCGAAGGCGCTGGGTGTCTTGATGTTGATGTAGCCGCCGATGCTGTCGTGCGGCTGGCTCGGCAGCACGGCCTTGGTCACCTCGACTCGCGAGAGCGCGTCGGAGGGGATGGTGTCGAGCAGGGTGGCGCGCTCGCCGGTGCTGGGCGAGGCCAGGCGCACGCCGTCGATGGCGGTGGAGTTGAGGTTGGGATCGATGCCGCGCACGACGACGAAGCGGCCTTCGCCCTGATCGCGCTCGACCGAGATGCCGGGCAGGCGGTTGAGCGATTCCGCGACGTTCTGGTCGGGGAAGCGTCCGAGCACGTCGGCGCTGACGACGTTGGTGAGGTTGGCCGAGCTGCGTTGCAGGTTGATCGCCTGCGCCTGGGCACTGGCACGCGCCTGATAGACAAAGGCTTCCAGCTCGGTCAGTTGGCTTTCGAGGAAGAACTCGGTGCGACCGACCCCGCCTTGCGGGACATTGACGAGCTGTGAGCCGACGTCGTAGCCGACGTAGGTCACGCGCAGTTGCACATCGCCGGCGGGCACGCCGTTCAGCCGGAAGGTGCCAAAGTTATCGGTGGTGGTGGATTCGCCGCCGCCGGAGACCACAGCACCGACCAGCGGGGCACCGGTCGTCGCATCGACTACGGTGCCGGAAATGACCTCGGCCAGAGCTAGGCCGGGGAGCATGAGGGCAAAAGCCGCGCCAGCAAAAAAGCTGCGCAGACGGCCTGTTAATGGATAGGAATTGAGTTTCATGGGTTTGCTAGAGTTTGTGTTAGCGAGGCCACTCATTCACGCACGTGCGCCCTTGGTCAAGGCTATGTGAAGGGGTTGCTAAGCTTTAACTCTGGCGTTACGCAACCGTCATTTTGTCACATTCGCGTCGCAATTCTGGCGCGGGTATAACTGGATTTGCTTGTGTCTGAAGGCGGGAAGGTTAGCCTGCATTGAGCACCATGAAAATTGTAGGCAAACGAAAGCCCGCCACGGGAAGCATCGAGAAAGTGGATGCACTGCAGAGGCTTGCGACCGACCTGCGCGGCGATAAACCTTTCCATCCCAAAGGGGTCTTCAAGTTCAAGACCTTCGAGGAAAAAGAAGCATGGGACAGGAAGATCAGGAGCCGATAGAATCCCGTCCGCCCACGACGGAGGACTTTGTCGAGCTTTGCCGCTCGCTCAATGCCAATGGCGTCGACTACATTGTGATCGGCGGCATGGCCGTTATCGAGCATGGTTACATGCGAGCAACAGAAGATATCGACCTTTTGGTTAGTGCCGAAAAGGAAAACGAGGCGCGCCTCTACAATGCGTTGCTCGTGCTTGCGGATCAGACGCGTCACACGAATGCGGCAGCAAAATTGACAGGCGAATAATCCAGCGGAGCGCTTGATTTCTTGTAAGAAATTCTTCTCAATAAACGCTCATTGATGGACGGTCGTTCGCGCATAGTTTTTATGGGTTCAGATCCCATTGCGCTGCCGATGCTCGCTTTTTTGGCGGATTCGGGGGGGGGGCGCGAGCAGGCGGAGCTGGTTGGGGTGTTTACGCAGCCGGATCGGGCGAAGGGGCGGGGCAAGGCGGTGCAGCCCAATGTGATTAAGACCTGGGCACGGGCGCTGGGGGTTCCGGTGTTGCAGCCGGAGAAACCGGATGCCGAAACGGTCGAATGGCTGCGGGCACAGCAGGTCGATCTGGTGATCGTGATGGCCTACGGGCATCTGCTGCGCAAGGCGCTGCTGGCCGCGCCGCGTTATGGGACGGTCAATTTCCATGCCTCGCTGCTGCCGCGTTATCGGGGAGCCTCGCCGATCGAAACGGCGATTGCCGAGGGCGAGCCGGAGACGGGCGTGAGCCTGATGCGCATCGTCCCCAAGATGGACGCCGGGCCGGTCGCCGACACCGCCCGTGTGCCGATCACCCAGCAGGATAACGGTGACACGCTACGCCACAAGCTGTCCGAGGGCTGCGTCACGTTGCTCTCGCGCAACCTGCACGCGTTGCTGACCGGCACGCTCGAATTTACCCCGCAAAACGAGCGCGAGGTTTCCTATTGCCGCCGCCTGATCAAGCGCGATGGGGCGCTCGACTTTGCGCTGCCGGCGCGGACTCTGGCCGACCGCATCCGCGCTTTTCGCACTTGGCCTGGGAGCCACTTTGAGCACGAGGGCAACCCGATCAAGGTGGGCAACGCTACCTGGGTGCCGGACGGGATTTCCGATGGGCAGCCGGGCGAGGTGCTCGACGCCAGTGCCAGCGGGGTGGTGGTCAACACCGCGAGTGGCTCGCTCGTCCTGACCGAGCTGCAGCGTCCGGGCGGCAAGATGCTGCCCGCCAAGGACTTTCTAAATGGCTATCCGCTGCCTGGCGGCACGGTGCTGCCGAGCCTGCCCAACCAGCCACTGGTCAGCGACCGCCCCTTCCAGCCTCAGGCCGCCTCGGCCTGATCGCGGGCAAATCACGCGCAAATGGCGGGGCAACAAAGGTTTGCCCTTCGGCGGTCGAATGGTATGCTGTTCTCATCTCGGCACCCTGCCGCCCGCTAACCGCCCTACCTGCCCCGCGATGGATACCCTCCAGATTTTCAGCGAACTGCTGCAACTCGCCGTCGAAACCGCCGCCAGCGACGTTCATATCAAGTCCAACAAGCCGGCTTACCTGCGGATCAGCGGCTCGCTCGAACCGGTCGACATGGATGCGCTCGGCCCCGAGCAGATTCAGGAGTTCATCGAGAAAACCGTGCCCGACCAGTTCTTCGATGACTGGCGGCGCGAGCGGCAGGTCGACTACTCCTACCGCGAGGTGGGGATTGGGCGCTTTCGCGTGAACGGGTTTTACCAGCGCAGCCTGCCCGGCATCGTCTTCCGGCACGTCAGCGACAATCCGCCCAATTTCGGCAGCCTGAATCACGACCCCAAGGTATTCCAAGACTTGTGTAAGCGCAAAAATGGGATTGTGCTGATCTGCGGTGCCACCGGTTCGGGTAAAAGCTCGACTCTGGCCGCGATGATCGAGCACATCAACCAGAGCATGGATCGCCACATCGTGACGCTGGAAGATCCGATTGAGTTCACCTTCACCGACGCCAAGTCGATCATCAACCAGCGCGAGATCGGCCTAGACACGCCCTCCTTTGCGCACGGGATGCGCTCGGTGCTGCGTCAGGATCCAGACGTTATTCTGGTGGGCGAAATGCGCGACCGCGACACCTTTGAGACCGCCATCCGCGCCGCCGAGACTGGGCATCTGGTCTTCGGCACGCTGCACGCCTCGAACGCCCAGCAAGCGGTTCAGCGCCTCTTCGAGTTCTTCCCGCCCGATCAGCAGGTGAGCATGCGCCGCCAGATTGCCGCCGCGCTCAATGCCACCATCACCCAGCGGCTCATCCCCTCGCTGGAAGGCAAGGGGCGGCTGCCGGTTTGCGAGGTGCTGGTGGTCGACTCGCTGGCTGCAAAGATCATTCAGGACGGCACCTACGAGAAAATTCACTCGGCCATCGAAGCTGGCAAGGACAACGGCAGCAAGAGCTTCAACCGCGACCTGCTCCGGCTCGTCCAGGAGGGCAAGATCGCCAAGAGCGACGCCATCGACTTCTCGCCCAACCCGCGCCAGCTTGAGATGAACCTTCAGGGCATCTTCCTGAGCGAAGGCGGCCTGGTCAGTTGACCCGCGCTATTGGCTCTGGCGTTCGGAGCGCGAGCGCGAGGCGCGGACGAGGGCGCGTTTGAGGTCGCCGATGACGATGGGCTTGCTGAGGTAGTCGTTCATGCCGGCGTCGAGGCAGTGGTCGCGGTCTTCGGCGAGGGCGAAGGCGGTGACGGCGATGATGTGGGTGCGCTGGGTCTCGGGGCCGAGCTCGCCGTTGCGCGCCATGCGGGTGAGGGTCACGCCATCGATCCCCGGCAGCTGAATGTCCATCAGCACGGCGTCGAAGCTGCGGGTTCTCAGCATCTGGGCGGCGGCCTCGCCATCGCGCTCGCAGGTGACATCGCTGTAGCCGAGCTGCTGGAGCAGGCGCACCGAGAGCGTCTCGTTGACGGGGTCGTCCTCGACCACCAGCAGGCGCAGCGGGTGGCTGGCGGCAAAGTTCTGATCCAGCTCCTCCCGCCGGTGTTCGGGGAAGGGGCTGCGGGTGTGCGGTGCCGAGCGCAGGGGCAGGCTGAAGCTGAAAGTGGAGCCGCTGCCGACCGCGCTTTTCACCTCGATCTCGCCGCCCATTTTCTCCAGCAGGCGCTTGCAGATGACCAGCCCCAGCCCGGTGCCGCCGTAGCGGCGGGTGGTCGAGCTGTCTATCTGGCTGAAGGGGCGGAAGAGGTTTTCCAGCTTTTCGGGCGGGATGCCGATGCCGGTGTCGATCACGCGGAAATCGAGGCGGTAGCCGTCTTTATCGGGCAGCGGTTTGGGGTCGACCGAGATGCGCACCGAGCCTTTGTCGGTGAACTTGACGGCGTTATTGGCGAGGTTGAGCAGAATTTGGCGGATGCGGTAGGCGTCGCCGATGTAGCGGTCAGGCTGGCGGCGGTCGATGCTGTAATTGACCTCGATGCCCTTTTGCCGCGCCCGCCCCAGCACCATTTCGAGCGCCTCCGCCACCACCCGTTCCCGACTGACGGGTGCCTCCTCCAGCTCGCTCTTGCGCGG
>CAYQTM010000073.1:0-7297 GCA_964420355.1 uncultured Opitutales bacterium | reverse complement strand
TTTTGCAGGGCACTTAGTGACTGGCCTCAGCGATCTGAATGAAGTTACCTTGCCAACAAGCGATCTTCAACCGCTCTGGAGTTGACCTCAGGCTGGCATGGCTTCAGTATGGCCGGTTTTACAAAACCATGAGCAACTTATTCGCAGCGCGCACCAGCGTAGAACAGGTGGAAGAAGGAAGCCAGTTGGCACCCAAGTTTGACGACAAGGGAACCATCCCTTGCGTGACAATGCACGCGGAGTCACGGGAAGTGCTGATGTTCGCCTTCATGAACGACGAGGCGCTGTCCAAGACCATTGAGACCGGCTTGGCGCACTACTGGTCGCGCTCGCGCAAAAAACTTTGGAAAAAGGGCGAAAGCTCGGGCATGTTCCAGAAGGTCGAGCGCATGCTGATTGATGACGATCAAGACTGCGTGGTGATCGAAGTGAGCCTTACCCAGCCCAGCGCCGGTGGTCAGGAAGCCTCCTGTCACGTGGGCTACCGCAGTTGCTTCTACCGCGAGGTGCCGGTTGGGGCGTCGGCGTCACCCGTCGAGCTGCGCTTTACCGAGCAGGAAAAAGCCTTCGACCCCAAGGCCGTGTATGGTGATGCCCCGAACCCTACACAGCTCTAAGCGAGTGTCCTGAGTTTTAAATAGGCTCGCTTAATCCGTAGGAAAAACAGCGCGGGCTGCTCTTCCCGCGCTGTTCCTATGATCCATTGACTGACTGATTTACTGACTGACTCCTTAACTCTCCCCTACGAGAAATGGGTTAGGCGATGGTGGCCGGGGCACCCAGGAATAAGGGCGGACTCGGTTGCATGGCTGGCCTGACGGCGGTGGTCGCTGAGGTCGATCAGGAAAGGGCTGCGCTGGCCGTAGGGAACGGCTGTGGCAATGCGGAGTTGGTTGACCGCCATGCCCAGCGGAGAGCGCGTCGCGTGTGTATTGGAGGAGGTGCGTGCATCAGTCATAACACGGGAAAGTATAGCCGATCCCACAGCCAAATGGCATCGAGTGAATGCCGTAGATCGTTCGCGAAAAAATGCGTAACTAGAACTTTTCGAACCATCTGAGGGAAGTCGGCGGAAGGGCGCAGTATGGGATTGCCTTGGGGCGGTGGGCGCGTGCAGACTGGCCGTCATGGCAAAGACTGCGCTACTTTCTGTTTCGGATAAATCGGGTCTGGTGGAGTTCGCCCGGACGCTGGTCGGTGAGCTGGGCTATCGGCTGCTGTCGACGGGCGGCAGGGTGTGGGCGCTGCGCGAGGCTGGGCTGGAGGTGACCGATGTGAGCGATTATACCGGCTTCCCGGTGATGATGGAGGGGCGGGTGAAGACCTTGCATCCCAAGGTGCATGGCGGGTTGCTGGCACGGCGCGACAAGCCCGCGCACATGGAGGCGGCGGCCAGCCAGGGGATCGAGATGATCGATCTGGTTGTGTTGAATCTCTACCCGTTTGAGCAGACCGTCGCCAAGCGCGGCGTGAGTTTGGAGGAGGCGATCGAGAACATCGACATCGGCGGCCCCAGCATGTTGCGCAGCGCGGCGAAGAACCACGAGTCGGTGACGGTGGTGACCGACCCCGCCGACTATCCGCGCGTGCTGGAGGCGCTCGGCGGAGGCGAGGGTGCGGCGCTCAAGGGGCTGCGCGCCGAGCTGGCGCAAAAGGTGTTCGCGCGCACGGCGGCCTATGATAAGGCGATTTCCGATTTTCTGGCCGCGCGTGGCAAGGCCTCGGCGGAGGAGGTGCCCGACCTCGAGGCGATCAGCGGCCTGCCTGCGCGTATCGAGCTGGGCTACGACAAGGCGAGCAGCCTGCGCTATGGCGAGAATCCGCACCAGCAGGCGGCGCTTTATGGGAGCTTTTTTGACCATTTCGAGCAGCTTCAGGGCAAGGAGCTGAGCTTTTGCAACATCCTCGACATCACTGCCGCCGCCTATCTGATCGGCGAGTTCGAGCCGCCCACGGTCGCGATTCTCAAGCACACCAACCCCTGCGGCGTGGGCAGCGGCAGCGACCTGATGGAGGCCTGGGAGCGTGCCTATGCGACCGACAAGCAGAGTCCTTTTGGCGGGATTATCCCCGTCAACCAGACGGTTACGCGTGAGTTGGCCGAAGTGCTGACCCAGATGTATGTCGAGGTCGTCATCGCGCCGGATTTCAGCGAGGAGGCACGCGCGCTCTTTAAAAAGAAGAAAAATGTGCGGCTGATGCGGGTGCGCGAGGGGCTGCGCAGCGACAGCCTGCAAGACGTGCGGGCGGTGATCGGCGGGCTGCTGGTGCAGGATCGCGATCTGAAGAAGATTACGCCCGGCGATTGCCGCGTGGTGACCGAGCGTGCGCCGACCGAGGCCGAGTGGCAGGCGCTGCTCTTCGGTTGGAAGGTGGTCAAGCACGTGAAATCGAACGCCATCGTTTACGCGGGGCAGGATCGCACGCTGGGGATCGGTGCCGGGCAGATGTCGCGGGTCGACAGCTCGAAGATCGCGGTGATGAAGGCCGGCAACGCCCAACTCGATCTGACGGGTTCCATCGTCGCCTCCGACGCCTATTTTCCCTTCGCCGACGGCCTCGAAGCCGCCTCCGACGCTGGAGCCACCGCCGCCATCCAGCCGGGCGGCTCCATGCGCGACGAGGAAGTGATCGCCGCCGCCAACGCCCGCAACATGGCGATGGTATTCACCGGCATCCGGCACTTCCGGCATTAACAAGTCAGAATTCAGAATTCAGAAGGCAGAACAAGTCGGAAACTGCAGTTTGTGCCGAGATTTTGATATGATTGCCGTTTGTAAGAAAAGGGGCGTAAGTTCAACGCTCCAAGATATAATAAATGGCGTCGGACAGTAGCTCGAACTGGTTTTCGTTGGCGACGACTTCACGCTCATAGCCGTTCAAGTCCAGCGCAGTGGCCCGCGAAACATTCCCCCGTATAGAAACCTTGCCAGCCAATTCTTTGGCCTGCCAGGGATCCTTGCCGAGATTGGTGATCTGGCGCAGGCCATTCTGGGCAGGACGGGTTTCCCAGCCTGTCGGTTGCTCTTCAGCCATCACTTGGACAAGGATGCGACGGCTGCTGGCGAGCGGTTGATTGTCCAAACTGACCGCAACCACCGCCCCAAACTCCATGGGCGACTCAAACATCACATCGGTGAGTTTCACCGGTTCGTTCTCGCCCAGAAAACCGACCACCCCTTGTGCCTTGGGTGCATTGATCGTCATCAGGCCTTTGCCCCAGTCCAGCTTGAGCTGGCCATTGATGCTCTCGACCGTTTTCGCCTCGTAATCGATCTTTTGCCGCGCAGCAGGATTGATCCTGTGCTCGCCCTCGGCACCGAGGTTGACCATTACTCGCCCAGTCAGCTTGAGCAGCGGATCGAAACCTGTATCGGCAACGAGATTACCGCCTTGGATTTCCTGAGCGCGCAAGTCATCCACCCCGGTATCTTTCGGTAGAGGAAGCCCTTTAAGATCGAATATCTCCTCTTCAGTAATATTGAGCACTACGGAGGCGGGGCCTTCTTCGACATAATTCAAGCGGTAGATCAACGCGGCAGCAGGAAACTGTCCCATCTGGGTGGGCGACATCAGTGTCCAGGGCTGAACAAAGAAACGTGGTTTTACCTCCCATTTATCAGTGTCAAAGCTAAAGTGGGTGTAGGCATCGGTTCCATTCAAAGCTCCATAAGCCGCGTAAAACAACGGTGCCTCAGCGCGGTAACGGTTGCGCCGCAGCCATGAGGTTTCGGAGATCATTTTGGGCATGTTATTCCAAGTGGGGCGCAACCAAGGCACATCAAACTCATTGGCCTGCCCTTTCGTTGGATCCGAAGGCATGAATTTAGTCAGCGCCCGATCGCCAATCATATGCCCTTTACGCATAGACCAAGCCGCATGTTCGCCTTTGGCATAGCTGCTGAAATAAGCATGCTTATCCGTAAAATCGCCATCGAGGTAAGTCCAGCGCTCGACAGGCTCCAGAGTTTCGGCATTGGCAGTGATCCAATTGCTGACCGTAATATTGCCTCGATACCCCAAATCAGCTTTCATCCAGTCGATGGTTTCCTTTGCCCATCCGCGCTGCTTGGTGGCTAGAAAAAGCACCGTATCTTTGTCCCGAGCCGACTTGCGATCCGGCACCTGCGACCAATGCGGAAAACCCAGTTCGCCTTTCCCAATTTCATCGCCTCCTACCTTAGCACCGTTCCAAGCCTGCACAGCTTTCTCGACTGAACCGTATTTTTCGGCCGCCCAGTCGCCAAAATCCTTGCGCAAGGTTGCGATGTAGCGTTCGGGCACCTTGCTGGGGAACGTCCAAAAGAAAAAGGAGTCCTCGTTGACCAGCTCCAGCCCCATAACCGCTGGATCTTCCGCCAAGGGGATTCCAGTGTAAGGGTTGCGCTCGGTTAGTGCCCGCTCCCACCAAGTTCGATAGACCGACTCGAAATCATCATTGATGACATGCAACATGAAGGGCGGTTCGCCATTGAGCCCCGGGAAGCGCTCTTCATTCTCATTCATTCGCAGCCAAAGCGGAAAGTAGAGAGACAGGTGCGAATAAATGCCTTCCTCTTTCAGTGCCGCGATCGCGTAGAAGAGTGAATCAAGCTTGTCCTCACTGATCTCCCAGCGGGCTTTGCCTTCGTCGTTCTTGCCATAGAAAATGCCGCTATGAAAACGAACCAGATTCACACCTCGCTTGGCTAAGCTCTTGGCGGCCTCCTGCCATTCTTCACGGCTCATTGAATCCCATTGGCCGCGATTGACACCCCAAAAGCGTACCGGTTGGCCGTTCGCCTCGTGCACAAAGTCTTCCCCCCGGGCAACGATACGCCCGTATTGGCCGGCCTCTTCTTCATTGAGGAAGCTCAAGTCCAGCATCGCATCGCTCTCAAAGTCATCTTTTGGGGGATCGAAATCAAACCAGCCCTCCTGCGCCCAGACGAGCGCGGGGGACAGTGTTAACAGTAGCATCAGGGATATAATTTTGGGTTTTTTCATCATCATTGCTTTGGAGGTTCCGTCTAATAATACCATACCGAATAATTCTTGTTGCCAATACAATTGTAGGATGTTCGCCTAATTTTCATATTCCAGATTGGGTATGCGTGAGAAGGGTATGCGCATGGGTGGGTTGTTGTCGAAGGCACCCCAGGCGCAGGCGTAGTAAACGGCGCGCTGGCCGAGGGCGCGGGTGATCTTGTCGGTGGCGCGGTGCAGGGCGGCCTGGCGGTTTTCGGTGTCCTCGAAGAGGGGTCGGGTGACGCAGTGGCTGAGTTGCAGCTCGGTGAGGGTGATGCCGCACCAGCGGGGCATCCCGAAGCTCGGGCGGCGCTGCCAGAGCAGGCTGAGCGCCTCGATCAGCGCCCGCGTGTCTTGAGTGGGCGAGATGCGGATAAATTCCTCCCAGCCGGGCGCGTCGTAGAAGGTCACCGCCAGATGCAGTGCCCCGGCAAAGTAGCCCTCGGCGCGCAGCCGGATGGCCGCCCGCTGCAGAAGCCGAAAGCAGGTGCCGCGCACGCCCTCGACGCAGCGGCGCTCGGGCGGCAGGATGCGCGAGTGCCCGATCTGCCGCTTGGTTGTCGGCTCGGCGGGCACTGCGTAGCCGTGCAGGCGCAGCCAGAAGCGCTCGCCCTCGACCCCGCCCCAGACGCGGCGCAGGGTGGCGCGGTCGGCCTCCCAGAGCGCCGGGGTGTCGGTGATGCCGAACCGTTGGAGGCGTAGCTCCATGCGCTTGGAGATGCCCGGCAGATCGGTCAGGGTGCGCGCGCAGATCAGCCCGCGCAGATCGGCCTCGTCGACCAGCGAGAGGCCGTCGGGCTTGCAGGCCTCGCAGGCCACCTTGCCCAGCCAGGGGTTGGGCGCGATGCCGATCGAGAGGGTGAGCGCCTGCGAGCGCTCGCGCATCCGCGCCCGTATCTGCTCGCCCAGCGCCCAGGCGGCGGCGGGGTCGCGCCACTTGCCGGTCAGGTCGCAGTGCAGCTCGTCGACCGAGTAGATTTGCTCGACGTGCATGCAGTCCTCGATCAGCGCAACGATCTTGTGGTGCAGCTTGATGTAGAGGTGCGGGCGTGAGGGCACGATCGCGATATCCGGGCAGAGCTGGCGCGCCTCGCCCACCCGCGTCCCGGTTTTGACCCCCATTTGCTTGGCCTCGCGGGACACCGCGATGCAGCAGCCACTGTCGACCAGAACGGGCGTGACGCCCACCGGTCGCCCCAGCAGCGCGGGCTGCAAATGCTGCTCGCAGGAGGCAAAATAGGAGTCACAATCGGCAAATAGCGCACGCAGAGCCATGCATTAAAAAGTAAACATACGTTCACTTTTTGTCGAGTGGATTTTTTTGGAAATCCCCTACCCTGCCCCGAGGTCGCTTCGCGAGCGCGCTGCGCTGACCGAAGTTCAACATTGGTGCAATATGCTTGACCCTGCAGCGATTTTGCATGGCATAGCGGCTATGCTTCGCTCCCTGTTTTGCATGTTGCTGTGCTTCAGTATGCTGTCGTTGCACGCAAAGACCGCGCACGAATCCGAAGTGGGGCAGCCCGCCCCGGCTGAGGTCGAGGGCACGCGGGTCAAGGTGCAGGTCAACGGTCTGGAGCACGCCGAGGGGCGTGTGTTACTGATGCTGGTCGACTGCAAGGAGGACTGGAAGGCGTTCAAACCGGCTTTTGGGCTGGCCGCCGAGCCCGCCGAGGGCAGCATCGTGGCGATTTTCGAGAACATACCCGCCGGGGAATATGGCATCTGCGTCTTTCATGACGAGAATGCCAACGAAGATCTCGACCGCAACTTCATGGGGTTGCCGAGAGAGCCCTTCGGCTTTTCCAACGATCGCGGACGCTTCGGCCCGCCGTCCTTCAAGCGCGCCAGCTTCACGGTTGGCGAGCAACCGGTCGAAGTCCCCATCGCCCTGCGGCGGCTTTAGGGCGTAATTATGCGGTTGGGGGGGGATGAATTGCACAAAATGCACTATCTGCCGCCGCTCTGCGGCTATATTTCTGGGGTGACTTGTTACCGTGGACTCACGCCCACGGCTAAAATCTACCGCCGCTCTGCGGCTTGAGTAAGGTCTTTTCGCGTTTATTGGCAATGGGTTGAAAATCTGCATTTATTGTTAATCCGGCATGCAAATACTTTACAGACTTTACCAATTCTCCCGCTCCTCAAGCGACACTGAGTAAAGTATATGAATGCCACATTAACCATCCCAAACCGCTTCCAGGCATCCGCCAGCACCGCAACCCCGCCATAGTCGGATGCGGTGCTGGAGGGGGTGGCTTGTCCGCGCCAGCGGGGGCTGCTTAAGGCC